>JBKPMZ010000111.1:0-2434 GCA_046732415.1 Vulcanimicrobiota bacterium | reverse complement strand
CTTGAAGCGTTCGAGGTACACCAGTTCGACGATCAGCCGCAGCATCAGCAGCGCCGCGACCAGGGCCCACGCGCCCATAATGCCGAGGATGACTTTTTGCGGCAGTGTGACGAGAGGTCGTTGAATTGCCATGGAAACCGGCGCTTCGTTACGCGCCGGCGTCTGCGAGCGTTGCGTGTTCGGCGCACTGCGCGCAGGCTGCGCAAATTTCGCGTTCGGGGCAGAGCGCACGTGCGCTGGCGGCGCGACGAGTTGAACGTTCGCCGTTGCGAGCGGCAAGATGGAGGCGGCAAGCAGGGCGATGAGCCACGCGATGTAGCGCGTCGTGGCGGTGCACCTGGGTGTTGCGCGTAGGCACAGCCACGTGAAAAACGCAACGAGCGGCGCTTCCCAGAGACTGTTGAGCAGCGTTGAAAACGCGAAATGAGCGACTTGCATCACGCCGGATCGTCCTCGTACTCGTCGATTAGCGAGCGCAGCTGATCGATCTCTTGGCGCGACAACCGTTCCTTTGAGACGAGGCGCAGCGCAAGCGACGTCGGGTTATTACGGAAGAAGTTTGCGAGAACGTGTCCCACCGCGGTGTCGGCCGCCGTGTCGCGATCGACGAGCGGCTCGTAGACGTACGCACGGCCGTGCTCGCGATGACGCAGGAACCCTTTCTTTTCGAGCACGCGTAAAATCGTGACGATCGAGCTGTAGTGCGGTTGCGGCGGCGGGAGCGCCTCGGCTATCTGCGCGGCAGTGGCCGCGCGTTTGTCCCAGAGCACTTGCATCAGACGCAGCTCGCCCTCCGTGAGTGTGGGCGACGGTTTACGCGGCATCGGGATCTCCTTTTAATTTTTTAAAAGTGTAACCGCCCGCCCGGAAAGTGTCAACTAATAAATTAAAAGAAGTGAAATAACTACTAAGACTTTAGTTGACAAGGGACGATGTCCATGGTAGGCTCTACTAAACTCTTAGTAGACGCCATGGGGGAAGCCGCGTGCCCAAGAAACCGAAGTCGCTCACCAAAGCGGAATTGCGCGTTATGAACGTGCTCTGGCAGCTCGGAAAGGGCACGGTGGCGCAAGTCGCCGCGGCTCTACCGCCGCCGCCTGCCGCGTACACCACGGTCCTTACGATTTTGCGCATTCTGGAACAGAAGGGCGCCGTGCAGCACGAGGCCGAGGGACGCGCACACGTGTACATCCCCGCGATCGAACGCGACGCCGTTGCGCGCACCGCGGTAACCGACTTGGTGCAATCGTTTTTTGCGAACAGCAAATCCGCACTAGCGTTACGCTTGTTTGCGGAATCGCGTCCGTCGGCTGAAGAATTGCAAACGCTCAAGGCGCTCATCGCGCAGCACGAGGAGAATCTCCAATGATCGAACGCGCACTAGGCCTCTTACTGCTGCATGCGCTTTGGGAGCCCATCGCGATCGCCGCAGCGGCATTCGTGTTGCTGCGCATCGGCCGCCGGTGGGACGCGGCCACGCGATGCGGCGTTCTTACCGCGGCGATCTGCGCCTCACTCGTATTGCCGATTATCACCACGGCGGTCGTCGTGAATACCTCGCCTTCGAACATCCCAGTGCAAAACGTGCAGATGTTGCAGCCGGCGCCGCCGCTGCACGTCCCCGTACACGTGACGGTGCCCCCGGCACGCACCCAAGACGAGCAAACCCAGACGCGTGCGATACAGCCGGCACCGGCGCATCGCGCGGTGTTCGTCGTTCCGCAGCGCGCGGTTGTCGCAATCGTGCTGGCGTGGGCCGCCATCGTATTGGTGCTGCTCGTGCGCCTGCTGATCAGCATGGCGCATCTGCACCGGTTGCGCCGCGACGCGCTGCCGATTTCACCCGAGATTCGCGCGCAGCTCTCGCGCTGGAGCCGCATAAGCGGCGGCGCGAACGTGCGACTGTGCTTATCCGATGAAACGGCGGTTCCGATAGCCGTCGGGCTGTTCGATTCGATGGTACTCATACCGCGCAGACTGATCGAAGAGTTGGAGCCTGCGGACTTGGATCGCATCGTGCTGCACGAAATCGCACACTTGCGACGCCGTGACGGACTGCTCTACGCCGTCCAGCAAATCACGCGCGCACTGTATTTCTTCAATCCAGCGATCGCGTGGCTGACCGCCACGTTGGATATCGAACGCGAAGTCGCGTGCGACGATTGGGTACTCGAACGCAACAGCGAGGCGGCACCGTATGCGAGCTGCCTGGTGCGTTTGGCCGAGGGTGTGCCCTGGCCGCACAAAGCGCTGGCGGCGCCGGGCGCGTTCGTGACGCGCCACAGCATGTCGATTCGTATCGAACGCATTTTGCAGCATGCGCGCGACGCGCGGCGGTTGCACGCAGCACCCGCTCCCGTGGCGGCGGCGCTGGCGGTGGCGGGCATTATTGCCGTCGTCGGACTTTCGTTCGCGCCATCGCTCGCGTATACGG
>JBKPMZ010000110.1:0-4227 GCA_046732415.1 Vulcanimicrobiota bacterium | reverse complement strand
CCAACCAAGTGCGTAACATCGCCGACGTGACGACGGCCGTCGCGAAGGGCGATCTCTCGCGTAAGATCACCGTCGACGTTCGCGGCGAAATCTTGGAACTGAAGAACACGATCAACACGATGGTCGACCAGCTCAACTCGTTCGCCGGTGAAGTGACGCGCGTGGCGCGCGAAGTCGGTTCGGAAGGTATTCTGGGCGGACAAGCGCAGGTCGCGGGCGTTTCGGGTACGTGGCGCGACTTGACGGAGTCGGTGAACTTCATGGCTGCGAACCTGACCTCGCAGGTGCGTAACATCGCCGAAGTGACGACGGCCGTTGCCAAGGGCGACCTTTCCAAGAAGATTACCGTGAACGTGCGCGGCGAGATCTTGGAGCTGAAGAACACGATCAATACCATGGTCGACCAGCTGAACTCGTTCGCGGGCGAAGTCACGCGCGTTGCGCGCGAAGTCGGCTCGGAAGGCAAACTGGGCGGTCAGGCAAAGGTGCCGGGCGTTTCCGGTACGTGGAAAGATTTGACCGACTCGGTCAACACGATGGCCGGTAACCTGACCAACCAAGTGCGCAACATCGCCGACGTGACGACGGCCGTCGCGAAGGGCGACCTCTCGCGTAAGATTACCGTCGACGTTCGCGGCGAAATCTTGGAACTCAAGAACACGATCAACACGATGGTCGACCAGCTCAACGCGTTCGCATCGGAAGTGACGCGCGTCGCGCGCGAAGTCGGTTCCGAAGGCAAACTCGGCGGTCAGGCGCAGGTGGCCGGTGTTTCCGGAACGTGGCGCGACTTGACGGAATCCGTGAACTTCATGGCGTCCAACCTGACCTCGCAGGTGCGTAACATCGCCGAAGTCACGACGGCCGTCGCAAAAGGCGACCTTTCCAAGAAGATCACCGTCGACGTCAAGGGCGAAATTCTCGAACTCAAAAACACGATCAACGTCATGGTCGACCAGCTCAACTCGTTCGCGGGCGAGGTGACGCGCGTCGCGCGCGAAGTCGGCTCCGAAGGTAAACTGGGCGGCCAGGCCGAGGTGACCGGCGTGTCCGGCACCTGGAAAGACTTGACGGATTCGGTCTACACGATGGCCTCGAACCTGACCAACCAGGTGCGTAACATCGCCGAAGTGACGACGGCCGTCGCAAACGGCGACCTCTCGAAGAAGATTACCGTCGACGTGCGCGGCGAAATTCTGGAACTCAAGAGCACGATCAACACGATGGTCGACCAGCTCAACGCATTCGCGTCCGAAGTCACACGCGTTGCGCGCGAAGTCGGTTCCGAAGGGCGTTTGGGCGGCCAGGCATTCGTGCGCGGCGTTGCCGGTACGTGGAAAGACCTTACCGACTCCGTGAACGGGATGGCGTCAAACCTCACCTCTCAGGTTCGTAACATTGCGAAGGTCACGACTGCCGTCGCGCTCGGCGACCTCTCGAAGAAGATCACCGTGGACGTTCGCGGTGAAATTCTCGAACTCAAAGACACGATCAACACGATGGTCGACCAACTCAACGCGTTCGCGGGCGAAGTTACGCGTGTTGCTCGCGAAGTCGGTTCCGAAGGTAAACTCGGCGGGCAGGCACAGGTGCCCGGCGTGTCCGGTACGTGGAAAGACCTTACCGACAACGTCAACTCGATGGCGGCGAACCTGACGAACCAAGTCCGCGGTATCGCACAAGTCGTGACGGGCGTCGCCAACGGCGACCTCAAGCGCAAACTCACGCTCGAAGCCAAGGGCGAAATCGCGCAACTTGCCGACACGATCAACTTCATGATCGACACGCTTGCAACGTTCGCGGACCAGGTGACGACTGTTGCGCGTGAAGTCGGTTTCGAAGGCAAACTCGGCGGCCAAGCCGAGGTGCCCGGCGCCGCGGGTCTGTGGCGCGACCTCACGGACTCCGTCAACCAACTCGCCGCGCAGCTCACCTCGCAGATTCGCGCGATCGGCGAAGTGGCAACGGCCGTTACCAAGGGCGACCTCTCGCGCGCGGTTGAAGTCGAGGCTCGTGGCGAAGTCGCGGAGTTGACGCGCAACGTCAACGAAATGATTCAGAACCTGCGCGACACGACGCGTAAGAACACCGAGCAAGACTGGCTCAAGACCAACCTCGCGCGTTTCACGGCCATGTTGCAAGGGCAGCGCGACATCAAGACGGTCAGCCGCCTCATCATGTCGGAAATCGCGCCGCTGGTCAACGCGCACGCCGGCGCGTTCTACTTGAACGAGCCTATCGGCGATCAGCAGATGCTGCGCCTGGTGGCAAGCTATGCGCTCAATAAAAAGAAGGCCGCGCAGCGCACGGTTCGCGAGGGCGAAGGCTTGGTCGGGCAGTGCGTCATCGAGAAACAGCGCATTCTGCTCGACGAGGTGCCGTTCGATTACATGAGCATCACCTCAGGCCTGGGCGAGAGCAAACCGCTTTCGCTCATCGTGCTGCCGGTGCTGTTCGAGGGCGACGTGAAAGCGGTCATCGAGCTCGCCTCACTCGAAAACTTCAGCGAAATTCAGTTGCAGTTCTTCGACCAACTTACCGAGTCGATCGGCGTTATCCTGAACACGATTGCCGCCTCGATGCGGACGGAAGAACTGCTCAAGCAGTCGCAAGCGCTCACCAACGAGTTGCAGAGCCAGCAGATGGAACTGCAGCAGACCAACGACGAGCTGGAAGAAAAGGCGCGCCTGCTGCAAGAGCGCAACGAAGAAATCGAGCGCCGTACGCGCGAGATCGACGAAGCGCGCCAGGAACTCGAAAAGAAGGCCGAGCAGCTGGCGCTCACGTCCAAGTACAAATCGCAGTTCCTTGCGAACATGTCGCACGAACTGCGTACGCCGCTCAACTCACTGCTCATCCTTTCCAAGCAGCTCTCCGACAACGCGGAAGGCAACATGACGCCCAAGCAAGTCGAGTTCGCGCAGACGATTCGCGCTGCGGGCAGCGACTTGCTCACGCTCATCAACGACATCCTCGACCTCTCGAAGATCGAATCGGGTACCACGTCGATCGATCTCCAGGAGATCCCGTTCGAAACGATCGAGGACGACGTGGTGCGCACGTTCGATCAGATTGCCAAGGACAAGGGTTTGGAGTTCGTCATTCGCCGTCACGAAGACGTGCCGGAGGGTTTGCTCACCGACCCGACGCGCTTGCAGCAGATTCTCAAGAATCTACTTTCGAACGCGTTCAAGTTCACCACCGAGGGTCGCGTTACGCTCGACATCTCGTTGGTTCGCGAACACCATCTTTCGTCCGTGCAAGGGCCGGCGATCGCGTTCGCGGTCTCGGATACCGGCATCGGCATTCCGCCCGACAAGTTCAACGTGATCTTCGAGGCATTCCAGCAAGCCGACATGGGCACGTCGCGTAAATTTGGCGGTACGGGCCTGGGTCTGGCAATCAGCCGTGAAATCGCGGGCCTGCTCGGCGGCGAGATCGGCGTCGAGAGTACGCTGAGCGAAGGCAGCACGTTCACGCTGTATCATCCGGTTGAGCGCAACATCGCGCAGGGCGCGGTCCGTACCATGCTGCCGGACGGCCGCAGCGCGCGCCGCGAAACTGCTTCCGCCGAGATGGAATCGGTGCCGCACTCGTTCGGAGAGATCCACGACGATCGCGACACGATCGAGAGCACCGATCGCGTGCTGCTCATTATCGAGGACGACGCGATCTTCGCGCGCATTCTGTTGGGTCTGGCGCGGGATCGCGGATTCAAAGGCATCGTTGCGCTCAAAGGCGCCGAAGGCCTCGAACTGGCGCGCAGGCATCTGCCCGACGCGATTACGCTGGACATCGGCTTGCCCGACGTCGACGGCTGGAATCTGCTCTCTGAACTCAAGAACGACGCGAACACGGGCAACATTCCGATTCACGTCATCTCGGGTGAGGAGCAGTGGCAGCGCGCGCTCGATGCCGGTGCAATCGCACACCTGCGCAAGCCGGTTACGGAAGAAGCACTCACCGAAACGTTCGATAATCTGCTCGGGTTCGCGGATCGCTCGACCAAGAATCTGCTGGTCATCGAAGACGACCTCACGCAGCTCAACGCGATGGTGAACCTCATCAGCAGCGGCGAAGTGCAGATTACCGCAGTTCGAACAGGTGCGGAAGCACTCGAAGCGCTGCAGGACAAGCAGTTCGACTGCATCGTCGTCGATCTGGGCCTTCCGGACGTTTCAGGCGACGAACTCATCGAACGCATCCGGATGCAGCGCAGCCACGCGC
>JBKPMZ010000109.1:0-1742 GCA_046732415.1 Vulcanimicrobiota bacterium | reverse complement strand
GTCGACGCCGTCGAGCGTTTGCGGGCTGCTCATCGGCGGCGCGTTTTCCATGCCTTCCGTGTAGAGCACGGCGGCTTGCTGGTACGCGAGCGGCGCGCTCGAGAGTCCCTGAAGTAAAAACGCGCCGGGTTTGGTTACTTCGAAGTAGGCGTCGTAGCGTTCGCCCACGCCGATGCGCAGTGCATCGACTTGCACGGGTCTCGGCAACCGGTTTCCGTCGCCGTGCGTGACGGTGAGACGGTGTCCGGCCAAACGCACGTAGCGCGTCTGCGTAGGGTTCGCGTTGAGCACGCGCAAACGCACCTTGTCGCCAACTTTGACCGCGAGTTTCTTGGTGCTCGGATAGGACGCGCCGTTGATGCAGTGCGCTGTGTACAGCACCTCGTCGCCCATTTTGTCGTCGGGCTCCATTTGCAGCATTTCGGGCGAGCCGATCGGATCGACCATCGGTGCGTTGCTCGTGCCGTTCATCGCCGCTTCCAGCGTCGTCATCTTCGGCACGTCGTGAAAGACCAGCGCGAACTCTTTATCAGCCGGTTCGTCCTTTGGATCTTCGACGATAATCATGCCGAACAAGCCGCGCGCAACACCGTCGCTCACGTGATCGTGATACCAGCGCGTTCCCGACGGATCGGGGACGAAGTCGTAGAGAAACGATTGCCGGTCCGGGACGGCGGCCTGCGTGACGCCCGGTACGCCGTCCATTTTGTTCGGCAGAACCATGCCGTGCCAGTGAATGGTGCCGGGCTCACCGCTGTTGTTGACGAACTTCGCACGCAGCCGTTGTCCGTGCGCAACGCGGAGCACGGGCCCGGGAATCGTCCCGTTGAACGCAAGTCCCGCGAAAGACACACCAGGCGCGGGTGTGAAATTCAGCGGCGCGGATGTGAGCGTGTAGTCAACGGTGTCCGCCGCAAGCGCGCGGCGCGAGAGCTGCGGCAGTGCCGCCGCAACCATCGCGCCCGCACCGGCGAGCAAGAACTGCGAGCGGCGCATCAGCCGCCCACGGTCAGCGGCACGTCCATCGTCTGTCCGTCATACTGCACTCTGACCGTCCACGGCCCGCCCATCGAGAAGACGACGCGCCCCGTGAACACGTGCGGATCGCTCGCCGACTGCGTCAGCTGCACTTGCCGCGTTTGCATGTTGGTCGAACCCATCTGCATCACCGGAAGAACGGTGACGCTCGAGGGCGGAGTTCCCGGGAAGCGCACCGTGATCGTCGCAACGTCGACGGGCGTGGCCGGATCGAAACTCACGACCGGACGCGTGCTGTTCGCGCCCCCGTCCAAGCTCGAGAGATAGGCGACGATGTCGTTCACTTGCTCGGTCGTGAAGCCGAAGTCCGGCATTGGGGCGCGCGGATGGACGATGAAATCGGCGATTTGATCGGCCGTCATATGGTGCTCGATGCCGTACAGTTTCGGACCGACGGAACCGCCCATCAGGTTCGCGCCATGGCACCCTGCGCAGCCGTTGGCTTGCACGAGTTTTGCGCCGGCGTTCGCATCGCCGGTCGCGCTCGCGTTTACGGCCTGGTCGCCAACGGACAGGGCTTTGATCGGCGGCGGCGTTGCGGCCGTCGTGGAGACGGACTCGCCGTTTGCCAAGAAGCGTTTGCCTTGCTCCCACGGACCCGCGAAGTCGAACGCGATCCCGATCGACGGATGCGAGTTCGGACTCATGCCCAGTTCGATCGTCGCTTTGAGATTCGGTACGAAGTTGTGCGCGTAATCCAGTAT
>JBKPMZ010000108.1:0-15247 GCA_046732415.1 Vulcanimicrobiota bacterium | reverse complement strand
CCGGTCACGTCGGCCACGATGTCGTCGGCAGCGTCGATTCCCAGTGAACGCCGCACCAGCCCCGGCGACACGCCGCGCCGCTGCAATTCGTCGGCCGAAAGCGTGTTTCGCCACATCGCGAACGGATGAATCGCGAGCGACTCCACCGCGCCGATGCTCGGCGCACGCCGGAACCTGCGTAAACCGCGGATAAAGCGCTCGGCGCTCGCTTCGCCGCCGCGAACTTCCAGTCCGAGCACTCCGCCGAATCCGCGCATTTGCCTGGCGGCGAGCGCGTGCTGCGGGTGGCTCTGCAATCCTGGATAATAGACGCGTTCCACCGCGCGATGCGTTTCCAATGCCTGCGCCACGCGTAAGCCGTTTTCGTTGTGACGCTGCACCCTCAGCGCCACGGTGCGCATGCCGCGCAGCAGCAGCCATGCATCGTGCGGCGACATCACCGCGCCGATCATCTTGGAGCGCTTCCAAATGCGATCGATGAGTTGCGTGTCTCCCGCAAGGGCGCCTGCGAGAAGATCGGAATGGCCGCCGAGAAATTTCGTCGCACTATGCATCACCAGATCCACGCCAAACTCCAGGGGGCGCTGATTCACGGGCGAGGCGGTCGTGTTGTCGACCATCGTCAGTGCGCCGTGCTCGTGCGCGATTTCGCTTACCGCGCGCAGATCCGTCACACGCATGAGCGGATGACAGGGAGTTTCGAGCACGAGCAGTCGCGTTCGCGGCGTCATCGCTTGCTCGAACGCCTCGGGATAGCGTTGATCCACAAACGTCGCGTCGACCCCGAAGTCACGCATCACGGTGTTTAGGAACGCCTGCGTACCGGCGTAGACCTGATCCTGGCAGATCACGTGATCGCCTGTCTTCAGAAGCGTCAGCAGTGCCGTGGTCGTTGCGGCAACGCCGGAAGAAAACAGCAGCGCCGCTTCGCTTCCTTCGAGCGCGGCCACGACCTGCGCGGCACGCGCAACGGTCGGATTACCGTCCCGCGTGTAAAACCGCGTGGGACGCGGGCCGCTCGAGCGTTCCAAAAACTCCTCGGCGGTCTCCGCCGAGAAATTCGTCGTCTGATAGATCGGCGCAACGACCGCGTTGTCGCCGCCGTGATCGAAGTCGGCGTACAACGCCGCGGTGTCGATTGACGTCATGCTCACCCTCACAATTCCAAAACGCCGCGGCCCACCGCGCGAACGTGTCCGCCGACGTCGATGCCTTCGTTGCCATGTTCCCCGCGTATGCGCACGTGCAAGAGGCTGCGCCGGCGCATACTCACGCCTTGCTCGCTGACGAACTCCGCGCCGTCGGCGTGCGAAACGAGGCCGTGCCGCATCATATACGCGGCCAGCGGCCCGGTCGAGCTTCCGGTCGCAGGGTCCTCTCCCACGCCGCTATGGCCGAACACGCGCGTGTACGCTCCTTGCTCCGTCGGCGTGAATACGAGCATGCAGATACGGTCGTTCGCAAGCTGCATGCGCTGACACATCGCCGTATCCGGGCCTGCACGATCGACGGCGTCCTTGTCGCGCAGCGGGACGTACAGCGTGGGATTGCCGGCGGTGAGCAGTTCGCACGGCAGTGCTGCGATGAGGTCGCTTTCGTCGACGCCCAGGGCGTGCGCCGCCGCAGTGCGATCTACGTCCTGTACTTTCGAAATCGGCGGCGTGGACAGCCACACCATCGGCGGTTCTCCGTGATCGATGCGAACGGGAACGCGCCCGACGTGCTCTTTGAACGCGAAACTGCGCGTTTGCGTACCGTTCGCGCCGGACTGCCAGAGCGCAAACGCCGCGCCGATCGTCGGATGACCGGCAAATTGCATTTCGGTTCCCGGCGTAAAAATGCGTAAGCACGCAACACAATCGGCCTGCGGCGACCGCGTGACGAAGACGATCTCGCTCAGATTCAACTCGCGCGCAATGCGCTGCATCAGATCGTCGTCCAGCTCTGGGCAATCGAGGAACACGGCAAGCGGATTGCCTTCCAACGAATTGCGAGTGAACACGTCGAGCAACTGATAGTGCAGGCCGGCTTGCGGGTTTGACATTGGCCCTCCATTAGGATATGTTTTGGAACCTACAGCACCACTAAACCGCACCATTGGACCCATTGTCGAGAGCCAATTCATGCTGAACCGGACTCAATCGCGCGCTGCGGCGCTGGCATACCGGCTAGGAAACTGGCAAAACGCTCACGGTTCGCTCAGAGTGCGCCTGAAAAACGCCTTGCTCGAACTGGTACTGCGCGGCGAGATGGTGAGCGGGGATCGTTTACCACCGGAGCGCGCGCTGGCGTCTGCGCTGGACGTTAGCCGCAACACCGTGGTCGGCGCCTACGATCTGCTGCGCGAAGACGGATACCTCACGACGCGTCGCGCGAGCGGCAGCACGATTGCCTTCCGCGATGCCGGCCGGCGCGTACATGAACGGCGCTCTGCGGCAATCGACAGCACGTACGACGTCGGCAACGGTGCCGGCAATATCGACTTCGCGGTGGCGGACATGGCGCTGGCCGCGCCGTTCGAGCGATACATTCACCACTTCACGCCTCTGTTGAACCGCGAATCGTACAACGCATACGGGTTGAACGAACTGCGCGAGGCAATCGCGGTCTATTACACACAGCGCGGGTTGCCGACAGCCGCGGAGAATATCCTCGTGACCAGCGGCGGACAGCAAGCGATAAGTCTGGCGATATCGCTGTACGTGCAGCGCGGCGACGCGGTTGCGATACAAAATCCCACGTTTTTCGTGGCGCTCGACGCATTTCGCATGGCTGGTGCGCGGCTCGCTGCGTTGCCGCAACGCGCGCAAGAACCGGCACTTCGCGAGATGCTGGTGCACGGCGCAACTCGCTTGGTGTACGTCATTCCAACACACCAGAATCCCACCGGTCACACCATGTCCGTTTCCGAACGCAAAGCGTTTGCCAAAGTCGCGGACGAGCTGGGCGTTGCCGTCATCGAAGATCAAATATTGGAAGAACTGACGTACGACGGCACCGTGCCGCCGCCCATCGCCTCGTTTTGCCGAGGCGAAAGCGTCGTGTGCGCGGGATCGCTCAGCAAAATATTCTGGTCGGGACTTCGCGTAGGGTGGGTACGCGCATCGGCGCCGGTCGTGGCGCGGCTGGCGCGCATCAAGACCGTGACCGACCTGGGAAGCAATATCATCTCGCAAAGCATCGCGCTCGGTGTATTTCGCGATTTTGACGACGTCCGTGCGTATCGCCGCGCGGAACTGCGTGAAAAGCTGCGCTTGACGACCGAGATGCTCGATCGGTTGCTGCCCGACTGGGAGTATACGCGTCCGGCCGGCGGATTTTGTCTGTGGTTGAAACTGCCCGTAGAAGACGTGCGCCCATTTATTCACGCCGCGCGCAGATTCGGCGTCAACATCATCGCCGGAACGAGCATGACGATAGACGACTCCGCCGCCGATCGTGTGCGTCTGGTGTTTACGGGGCCGGCGGAAGCGATCGAGGAAGGCATACACCGCTTGGCCCGGGCGTGGGACGCTTACAAAACACGCGGATTCACCGCACCCTCTACACCGAAAGACCTGGTCGTGTAATGTTCGACGTGCCTCTGAACGATCTGCGCCGCCGCAAAAGTGAAAAATGGGCAGCATATCCGCCCGACGTACTGCCGGCGTGGGTTGCGGAAATGGACGTTGCGCTTGCACCGCCGATCCGTGCTGCGCTCGAGCGCGCGCTCGACTTGGGCGACACCGGCTACGCGTTTCCGGGCGAACTTCCGCAGGCGTTCTCGCAGTTTGCGCGCGCGGACCTCGACTTGCACGTGCCAGCGGAGCAGGTGTTCCAAATCCCGGACGTCATGGCCGGAATCGCACAAACGGTGCTGGCTTTTACCGAGCGCGGCGCCGGCGTCGTGATCAATCCGCCCGTGTATGCACCATTTTTCGAGGTGCTGAACACGCTCGAGCGCAGAGCCGTGCACGTTCCGCTCAAGCGTGACGATACACTGTGCTGGCACTTGGATCTTGCCGCAATGGAACGGGCATTTGCTGCCGGCGCCTCCGCGTACGTGATCTGCAGCCCGCACAACCCCGTCGGGCGGGTGTGGACCGCCGAGGAACTCGCGCGTGTCGCCGCGCTCGCCCAGCAGTACGGCGTAACCGTCATTGCAGACGAGATTCACGGTCCGCTCACGCTGCCCGGCGCGCGATTCGTGTCGCTCGTAAGTCTAGCGTCGGACGGACTGCAATGCGTGGCGGTGACATCGGCCTCGAAAGCATGGAACATTCCCGGGCTCAAATGCGCCGTGCTGATCGCCGGTAACGGCGAGGTGCGCGCGCGCATGCACAAACATCTCGCGGCTATTCCAACGGAAATCGACTCGCGTGTCGGCCACTTCGGCGTGCACGCGTCAGTCGCGGCATTTCGCGACGGCGTCGAGTGGCTGCGCGAATTGCTTGCGCATCTCGATCGCAACCGCTCGCTGCTCATCGATCTGCTGCGCGAACGGCTGCCCGCAGCGCGTTGCTCGCCGCCGGAGGCAACGTATTTAGCATGGATCGACTGCAGCGCGCTCGGCATCGGCGACGATCCGGCACGGTACTTTTTGGAACGCGGGCGCGTCGCGCTCGAGCCCGGGACGAAGTACGGGAGCGGCGGCGAGGGTTACGTCAGGCTCAACTTTGGGACATCGAGCGAAATGCTGCGCGAAATCGTCTCGCGAATGGCGGCATCGCTGCAATAATCAGCGGCGAAAAGCGCAGCCCTTTTAAGTAGCGCGCACGTCGCGTTGGCCGTCCGTGTCCGCGATTTGCATTTCCAAATGTTTCCGTCAAGGCATGGTGGTTCGGACACAATAACCGCAAATTTTCCGGCCGATTGTTTTGCGCGTTACCGTCGACGTGATCCACGTGGAGCGGGACGAGGCCGGTTCGCGGGTTGCGCTCGCTCCAACCACACACGCTGCACTTTCGTCCGCTCGATTCCATTAGATAACGCCGTATGTGCGTTGACGCGCCCGCGCCGTCCGTTTTGGAGCCGTCGATTTCGCCCGCCAGCCATCTTTCGATGTACTGCTCGTGCAGATGCTCGCGCTGGCACTTGTTGGAACAGTAAAACGACGCGTTCTTTTTTACGCGACTGCTGCAAGAGTCGCGACGGCATTTCGGCTTCACCCGCATGCGAACATACGTTCGTTTACGTGCGTACCGTTCCTCCTCGGAAAAGAAAAAGAAGCCCGCGCAAGCGGGCTTCTCCGTGTCTGGAGCCGACGATCGGACTTGAACCGATGACCTATAGTTTACGAAACTATTGCTCTACCAACTGAGCTACGTCGGCGTGGGACCCGCATTGGTTCGCGCTGCCGGGTGCCGCACCTTCCGGGCGGCCGCGGCGCATCAACCGTACAGCGGAATGACGCGCGCGCCCGACCCGATCTCGCCCGTGCGCTGGAGGATGGACACGAACGAATTCCACGGCTGTGGACGGTAGAAGAAATAGCCTTGCGCGTGTTCGCATTTGAGCGAGCGCAGAAATTCGTACTGTGATTCGGATTCGATGCCTTCGGCGATAACGCGCAAGCCCAGGGTGTTGCCGAGCGTCGCGATCGCTTTGACGATGCCCTGATCGTACGCGTCGATTGCGACGTCGTCGATGAAGCTCTTGTCGATCTTGATCGCCTTGACGGGTAAGCGCTTGATGTAATTGAGCGAGCTGTAGCCGGTTCCGAAGTCGTCGACGACGATGTTCACCTTCATCTTCGCAATGCGGTTGAGCGTTTCGAGCGCCAGATCGTTGAGCACGACGTTTTCGGTAACTTCCAAATCGAGCGCTTCCGCCGGCAAACCGGTTTCCGCCAGAACCGCGCCGAGCGTTGCCGCCAAATCCTGCTCGTAAAAGTCGCGCGGTGAAAGATTCACGCTGATGCGGAAATCGCTCGCGCCGTCGCGCCGCAAGCGCGCGGCCTTCGTGCACGCTTCCCGCAGCACCCAGCGGCTTATGTCCACGATGACGCCCGTTTCTTCCGCAATGGGAATGAACGTCTGCGGCGAGAGTTCTCCCAGCAGCGGATGCTGCCAGCGAATGAGCGACTCCGCGCCGATGATACGGCGCGTGGACGTATCGACGATCGGTTGGAACAGCAGGCTGAGTTCGCCGCGCGCGAGCGCTTGGCGCAAATCCTGTTCCAGGCCCATGCGTTCGAGCACGTGCGCGTGCATCGTGCCGTCGTAAAATTTTGCGTTGTTGCGGCCGGCTTCTTTCGCACGGTACATCGCCGAGTCGGCGAAGGCGATCAGTTCGTCCGCGGTCTGCGCGTTTTGCGGGAAGATGCTCGCTCCCAAACTGGCCGTCACGAACAACTCGCGGCCGTCGAGATCGAACGGATCGGCGAACGCCTGCAGCACGTCCATGGAGATCGCGGCGACCGTGCGCTTGTGCTTGATGCCGTCGACGACGATCACGAATTCATCGCCGCCGGGCCGGTAAATCTGCGCGCGATTGTCGATGCGCGCGAGCATGCGCTGCGACACCGCACGCAGCAGTTCGTCGCCAACGCGGTGGCCGAGCGTATCGTTGATGTTTTTGAAGCGATCGAGGTCGACGAACAGCACCGCAACCGACTCGTGGCTTTGCAACGCGTGTTCGAGCAGCGCGGGAAGGCGTTCTTCGAGCGCCAGGCGATTCGGCAGTCCGGTCATCACGTCTTGACGTGCGAGTTGCGCAAAGCGTTCGGCATTCGAACGCACTTCCGTTACGTCGAGCATGACCCCGATCGCGCCGATGACGCTGCCCTGCGCGTCGCGCAGCGGCTCCACGTCGTTCTGCAGCCAGCGGTCGCGTACGCGCGTTTCATAGGAAACGGCTTCGCCCGCCAGCACGCGCTGCACCGCGTTCACGCACGCCATGCGCTGCTCGTGTCCTGCGATCATCGCCTCGAACGGCGCGCCGACCAGCGTCTCTTCCGAGAGATCGTGCTCGGTCAGCCCAGCGCCGGCGACCGAGGTAATCTTCATATCGAGATCGACGGTGAAGAGCACGGCCGGAATTTGCGAGAGCAACAAGCGCAAACGCCGCTGTTGATCCTGCGATTCCATCTCCGCTTTCTTGCGTTCGGAGACGTCGCGCAGATACACGAGCACCTCGTCGCGCGCCGGCTGCAGACGAATTTCCACCCAGCGGTTGCTGGCGCGGAAGTACTGCAGGCGCTCCACCGGCTCGCGCTGTGCCGCACTGCGCTTCATTTCGGGGAACAGTTCCGAGGCAAGCGGGTCCAAGATCTCTTCGAGGCGTTTGCCGATGAGTTCGTCGGCGCTGCGGTTGAACAATTCTTCCGCGCGCTCGTTGACGTGCGTGAACCGGTACTCCGAGTCCACGATGAAGAACGCGTCGGGAATGCTTTCCAGAATGCTGTAGCGTTTTTCGACGAGCGCCCGCATCGACGTACGGCGGCGGTCGATGAGCACGATGGCCGTGGCTGCGGCGATGGCGGCGAGCGCAAGCGCAAGTGCCAGATACAGCATCAGAGCAAGCCTCGGCGGTGCAGTTCGTCGCGCAGACCGGCGCGCGATCGCACGCCGAATGCGGCATAGATCCCTTCGAGTTGTTTCTCTATCGTATACGTGCTCCGGCTGAAGCGGCGCGAGAGTTCTTCGTTATCGATTCCCTGGCAGTGCGCGATCGCAATCTGCCGCTGCGTGGGCGTTAGTCCCGCAATCTCGGTGCCTTTTGCCGACGCTCCGCGTGCGTTCAAACGCTGGGCCAGTGCGCAATTCGGGAATTTCGCCGCGTGTACGCGGGCGGTTTCCAGCCAGCGGTTGTCGTTCGTGAGTTCGTGGAGCGCATCGGCCGCCATAGCGGCGCGGAAATCGAACTCGATCGCCGTGAACACTTCGTACGATTCCTCGAGCGTGCGAACCGCGAGATCCTTGTTGTTGAGCATCGCCTGAACGCGGCCCGTCGCGTATTTCTGCTGCGCGACGTTGCGGCGCGGATCGTGTGAGGCTTCGATGTTCGGGCTCAGGCTGCTCGCACCCAGTTCGATGTACGTGGAAACGTAGCGCTGCGCATGTCCCAGATCGATCGGCGCAAACAGCACCGCGAGCGTGATGAGCGCGGAGCGTTCCTCGTCTCGCGTCGTATGCCAGTCCAGCGAACGCGCGATGGCATGCGCTTCATGCAGCTCCTCTGCCGCCCAAGCCTCGTTGAAATTCAAGCGCGCAACGAACGCGCGGTCGACGTGCGCCATCACCTTCCAAGCGGCGGACGGCGCGAGTTCTTTCGAATCCTTGAACAGCCATTGCGCGCGCGCGGAGTCGCCGCGCAGGAACGCATACCACGCCAGGCCGCGCACGCAAAGGAAGCGGTACACCGCGATGTCGGGCGTCCACTCCACCATGTCGAACGCCGCCTCGATCTCACGTTCCGCTTCGAAATCGAGCACTTCCCAACCGAGGCCGAGGATCGTTTGCAGTGTTCGCACGACCGTGAGCAGACCGCAGTGGTAACCTTCTTTTCTAAAAAGCTGCAGGCACGCCACCAGATCGCTCATCGTCGAGCGGTAATCTTCCAAGCCCGCGTGCATCCACGCACGCAGATTGAGCACGTTAAAACGCATCGCGGGATCGCTGCTTTGCATGGCGATCGCGAAGCCGGGATGGTCGGGATCGTACTCGCGCTTCGTCCAGGCCAGGCGCGCTGTCGCATACGCAAGTTCGTGGCGGCGCGTCTCGCTCGCGCCTTCCAGCGCCTGCCGCGCGCTCGCGAGCATCGCTTCGGCAGCATCGAAGTTGCGCGCTTTCATGTACGCACGCGCGGACGCGATCAGATATCCCGTCTTGCCGTCAGCGGACGTAAAGGCATCCGCATGCGCGGCAAGTTCTTGCAAGCCCGCGATCGCGTCGCGCTCGGCGAGCGCGTCCGCGCGCAGCAGCAACCCTTGTTCCGAATAAGGTGCGGGCCATTCGGCGCAGCCGGCCAGCAGCTCCAGCGCTTCTTCACGCCGGGCACGCCTGTCGGCGTCGCGCGCTCGATCGAGAAGCTTTGCGGCCTGCGGACCCGTCACCGCATTGGTGCCTTGCATGTATGCTGCCTGCTCTAGTCCCGAATCGTTCCTGCTGACGTGGTGTTTGCCGCGTTAACGGTCACTGTCGGGCCGGTTATCGACGCAGCGGAAGCGCTGCCCGCGCTCTCGCCCGCGGCCGACACGGTACGTCCAGCGGCTGTCGTGTAGCTGTTGTAGATTACCAGTGTGTACGTTCCGGATCGAAGCGTGCCGATTTTGAATCGACCCCGGTCGTTCGTCCAGTCGGTGTTTCCGATGGAGCCATCGGAGGAAACCGCGATCACGGTCGCGTTTTCCACCGGCGATCCTGAGGCACTCAGCACCCGTCCCTTGATACTGCCCATGTTGTCGATCGGCGCGACGAAGAGTGACGGACGTGCCACCACGTTACCGCCGGCGGCCAGCGCGATCGATTCAAACGCGTTGAAATCCACGCGCACGACTTGGTGATGATCCTGCGGTATGGAGAACGGCTGACTAACGACGATGTCGACCGCACTTGGGCCGTCGCTCGCCGTGACCGTCGTTGCGCCTGCGCCAACGCTGCTCGACGTCGCGACGTTGACCAAGAAATCAAGCGGCGTTGCGTGCTCCCCTTTGAATTTCACATCGCTGCTGGGAACGTCGACGACGAGGCGCAGTTGCTGATAAGCGCTACGTGCGACGCTCGTATCGGCAACGGATTCCCCGCTGTCGTCCTGATGCGCGAGCACGTTCACGATGCGCGGATGGTCGTACGAAGCCAGTACGGTGACTTGCCCATCCTGGATCGCATCGATCTCGCGAATTCCTAGATCCACGCGTTGCAGGTCTTTGCCCGCGATATTCGGCGGTGCATCACCGAGCAGCACGTTCAGCAGATGCAATCCCGGACCGCCGAGTACGTCCATCGGCTGCATGAAGTGCGGCTGCGATTGCGGTGACTGCGGCAACTGCGCCGGCGGATTGGCGTGTATGCCGCAGGCGCTCACGCCAAGCGCAGTCGCGAGCACGCATATCGGCAGTGCAATACGTTTCATCTTCGTCCCCTGCTTCTTCAATCGCGGATCGTTCCGGTGGAAGCGCTGCCTCCAGCACTGACGGAAATCGTGGGTCCGTAGAACCCTTGCGCACCCGAACTCTGGCCCGACGCGTACACTTTATAACCGGCGGCGTTTGTGTACGCGTTATAAATAACGAGTTGGTACGTATCGGCCGCCAGCGCATGCACGTTGAAAGCGCCGCTCGCGTCCGTGGTCGCCGAATTGACGGCATTGCCGTTCGATCCGACTGCGACGATGGTGGCGTTTTGCACGGCCGAACCCCACGCGTTCGTAACGGTACCGGTAATCTGTCCCGGCGTGTTCGCCGCAGAAAGCGTCGGCCGCACGAGGATCGTATTTCCGTTTACGCCCAGCGATTCAGTGAGATTGAAATCGGCAGCAACCGCCGCGTCCGTCGAAGTGACTGCAATCGGTGCACTCACGGTGACGTCGATTGCGCTGGCGAAGGTCGCATCCATCGTCGTGACGGTGTTATTGCCGACGCCGTATGAACTCTTCGAATATCCGCCGCTGAACTTCACGGGCAGCGTCGTACCGTCGGCGAACACCGCTTGCGTGCTGCCCAAATCGATGACATAGCGCAGTTGCGAGTACGTTTGCGACGGAACGCTGGTCTGCGTCATCCAGTTGGTGCTGCCGTTCTGATATTGCAGCAGATCCATTTGCACCGGCGTCGACGAACTGCCGAGCACGACGCTCTGACCGTTCGCAATCGCGTCGATCTCACGCACGCCGATGTAAAAGTGCGCGAGCGTCCTTCCGTTCAATACGGGCGCAGCGTCGCCGAGCGCGGTGTTCATCATGAATCCGGGTCCGCCGAGCACGTCCATCGGGCGGCGCGTTACCGGTGCTTGCAAAGCGGGCCCGGTTGCCGCTGGCGTGCGGCCGGTGGCCTGCGGAACGTCGTGCGTTCCTTGCGTTGAACATCCCGCGACTCCTAAAGCCAATAGCAAAGCCGCGGCCTTCATAAAGCAGTCCCGCACTTCCGGCCTCTCCCCCGCGCCGTTAGCCGGCGCATTTGTCAAATTTTCAGCGCTTTCGCACTACGGTCATTATACTGCTCAGGCAAGCGAAAGCGAGTGCAAAGTTTGGGCCAAACGACTCAACTTCAAGACGGTATTGGTCAAGGTTGCGTAAAGAGCGTCTTAGGGCGTCAGCTGTGTGACGCTATGCCTGCGATTCGTCGTCGTGAAACGTGCCGCGCTTGGCCGATGCGTCGAGTTCCAAGTCGTCCATGTAGTAGTACACGATCTTGCGATCGTCAAAGCCGACCTTGGCGAGCTCCCTGCCGCCCACTGTCACGACTTCGTGGATGTGACCGGTCTTGCCGGCGTACGCGTAATTGACCGCGGTGTAGTTCGGGTCGCCCTCTCTAGGTTTGGGCGTTGCTTTGACGCCGCGCAGCGGGGTGTTATGACGATGCATAAGAACTTGTGGCTTCTACGTGGGGGCCCCGCGTGCTTTGCGTGCGGGGGCGCGCAGCCCGAAGGGCGCAGTGCTGTTAAACGCGAGGGGTCCCCGCAATGCCAGCATTGTGGGGAGCATAAATGATCATTGAATACCGCGGGAAGCGGCCGCGCATACACCCGACGGCGTTTATCGCGCCGACCGCGGTGCTCATCGGCGACGTGGAGGTCGGCGAGAAAGCCAGCATCTGGTTCGGCGCCGTCCTGCGCGGCGATAACGGACCGATTCGCGTGGGCGCGCGTACCTCGATTCAGGACAACTGCGTGGTGCACGTGAGCGAGCATGGCCAGACCATCGTCGGCGACGACGTCACGGTCGGCCACTCCGCGGTCATGGAAGATTGCCGCATCGAGCGGTTTTCGCTCGTCGGCAGCAACGCAGTCGTGCTGGGCGGCGCGGTGGTCGGTGAACGCTCCCTGATCGCCGCCGGCAGCGTGGTCGGCGAGCGCGCGCACATTCCGCCGGGCGTCGTGGCCGCCGGCGCTCCCGCCAAGGTCAAGAAGCAACTCGAGGGAGAGGCTGCCCACTGGATTGAGATCAGCGCTTCGGAATACGTGGCGCTTTCGAGATCCTACCTGGAACAGGGCATCGGCTCGGAGAATACCGTAGCGTGAACACCGCCAACGATCTCACCCTGCGCGCGGCTACGGTGAACGGCTCCGGAAGTCAGTCGGCGAACTTGGTCTTGACCAACGCCATCTTCCGTATGGGCATCCCGGTTGCGCCCAAAAACGTCTTTCCATCCAACATCGAGGGTTTGCCGACGTGGTTCGACGTGCGCGTGACGCCGCAAGGCTATCAGTGCCGCAGCCGCGACATCGACATTCTGGTCGCGCTCAACCCGGCCACCTGGCACGCAGACGTCGCGGAGGTGCGATCCGGCGGCGTCATCGTTCACGAAGCAACGTACGCGGTGACGGGAACCACGGCGCGCGACGACGTGACGTATTATCCCGTGCCGTTCGCGAAACTGGCAAAAGAGCACGTGAGCGACGGCGCGCTGCGCAAGTATCTGACGAACATGATCTACGTCGGTGTGCTGGCGCATCTGCTCGGCATCGAGCCGGAAACGATCGAAGCGGCACTGCGAACGCAATTCAAGCGCAAGCCGAAAGCAGTCGAGACCAACATGGACGCCGTTCGCTTGGGCATCGACTACGCCGCGCAGAATTTGACGAAAACCGACTTGTACCGCCTCACGCCGATGAACGGCAAGACCGAAGAGTTGCTGCTGATGGACGGCAACAACGCCGCCGCTCTCGGCTGCGTGATGGGCGGTTGCACCGTGGCAGCGTGGTATCCGATCACGCCGTCGTCGTCGCTGTGCGAATCGTTCATCAGTTATTGCGAACGCTTCCGCGTCGACAAGGTCACGGGCGAACGCAAAGCCGCGATCATTCAAGCCGAAGACGAATTGGCCGCGATAGGCATGGTGTTCGGCGCAACGTGGGCCGGTGCGCGCGCGATGACTTCAACGTCGGGTCCAGGTCTTTCGCTGATGGCGGAATTCGCGGGTCTGGGCTACTATGCGGAACTGCCCGGCGTTATCTTCGACGTGCAGCGCGCGGGGCCGTCGACCGGCCTTCCGACGCGCACGCTGCAGGGCGACGTCGCGTTCGCGTACACGCTCTCGCACGGCGACACGAAACATATTGTGCTGCTGCCCGGCACCGTGAGCGAAGCGTACGAGTTTTCCATGCAGGCGTTCGATCTGGCGGATCGCTTTCAAACACCGGTGTTCGTGCTGAGCGATCTCGATCTCGGCATGAATCTGTGGATGACAAAACCGCTCGACTATCCCGAGAAAGCGTTCGATCGCGGCAAAGTGCTCGACGCGCAGCAGCTCGAGGAAGTCAAGTCGTGGGGCCGCTACCGCGACGTGGAAGGCGACGGTATTCCGTACCGCACGCTTCCCGGCACGGAGCATCCGCTTGCGGGCTATTTCACACGCGGGTCGGGTCACGACGAACAGGCGAATTATTCCGAAAATCCGGTCGTGTTCAGTGCGAATCTGGATCGCCTGGCGCGCAAACACGACACGGCGCGTACGTACGTCCCGGCGCCCATTGTCGACGAACGGGGACACGCGATCGGCATCATCGCGTACGGTACGACGCATCACGCGATCGTCGAGGCGCGCGACCATCTGCGCGACGACGGCGTGGAAACGGACTATCTGCGCGTACGCGCGCTTCCGTTCACGCAAGACGTCGCGGCGTTCGTCGAAAACCACGAGCGCGTGTACGTCGTCGAGCAGAACCGGGACGGACAACTGCACGCGTTGCTGCGTGCCGAACTTCCCGCGCACCTGATCGAACGCGTGCATTCCATCCGCCACTATAACGGCGTGCCGATCGACGCCGCCGCCATCACGCAGCCGCTGCTGGCCGCAGAAAACCCGGTGCTCGCATAATGAACACGAACGTCAATCCGCGCGGTCTGACGCGCGAGGTTTACAAAGGATCGGCCAGCACGCTGTGCGCCGGCTGCGGCCACAACTCGATTACGAACAACCTCATCAAGGCGCTGTACGAGTACGGCGTGGATCCGTACAAACTCGCGAAGATGAGCGGCATCGGCTGCTCTTCCAAGACACCGGCGTATTTCGTCGAGCGCGCGCATGGTTTTAACGGCGTGCACGGCCGCATGCCGTCGCTCGCGACCGGTGCGAAACTGGCGAACCGGGAACTGATGGTGCTGGGCATCAGCGGCGACGGCGATACGGCGAGCATTGGCCTGGGACAGTACTGCCACATGATTCGCCGGAACGTCGACGCGACGTACATTATCGAAGATAATGGCTGCTACGGCTTGACGAAGGGTCAGTTTTCCGCGACCGCGGATCGCGGCTCCGTGCTGAAAAAAGGGCAGGTCAACGAATTCGAGACGATCGACGTGTGCGGAGTGGCAATCGAGCTGGGCGCCACGTTCGTCGCACGCTCGTTCTCCGGTGACGGGAAACAACTCATTCCGCTGCTGCAGGCGGCGTTTTCGCACCGCGGTATCGCTGTGCTCGACGTCATCAGCCCCTGCGTCACCTTCAACGATCACGAGGGGTCGACGAAGAGTTACAATTACGTCAAGGAGCACCACGCGGTGCTGCACTCGCCCGATTTCATCATGGGCAGCCAGGAAATTACGGTCGATTACGAACCGGGCACCGTCCAAGAAATACACTTCGACAACGGTGACCGCGTGTTGCTGCGCAAACTCGAACGCGACTACGATCCGTCGGATCGCATCGGCGCGATGCGCGTGATGCACGAAGCACGCGAGCGCGGCGAACTGGTGACCGGACTGCTGTACGTGGACACCGCGGCACGCGAACTCTGCGAACGCGAGCGGCTTCCGAAAAAGCCGCTCGCGCAGATGAACGAAGACGAGTTACGTATCAGCCGCGGCGACTGGGCTGAACTGATGGCGGTTTAGCGGCCGCAGTTCATCGCGCGTTTGATGAACGCGTCCGCCGCATCGCTCCACGGCTTTTTGAAGTCCTTCGGCCAGTGCGTCGGATCGGACCAGAGGTTGTTCAGACCCTGCGAGACGTCCGCGTCGCCTTTGGTGAACTGTCCGATCAGCGCTTTCCAGCGGTCTGCGAGCGTTTGCGCGTGCTGGCCGGCGGGGTCTTCGTTTCGCGCCGCGGCTTCTTCAACGTCCGCGATGAGCGCGGCCCAGTCGCGTTGCCCCTGCTCGATGACTTCCG
>JBKPMZ010000107.1:0-5268 GCA_046732415.1 Vulcanimicrobiota bacterium | reverse complement strand
ACGCAGCATGAATTCGATCTGCAGATGGTGCGTTTTATAGCCGCTCGACTCTAATATTTTTAGATGCGGAACATCTCCGCGAAGCGATCGAAGAGCGCGGGATCGCCGGTGATGTGCACGCTTTTATTCGTTACCGCGTCGCGCGGACGAACTTCGCCGGTCATCACCGCCTTGAGCGCGGGGCCGGTTTCGATTGTGAGATCGGCGCCCGGCAGCGGACCTTCGGCGACGGCAATCTTGCCGTCGTCGATGCGCGCGTGGATGACGACCGGACCCATGCGCAATTCGTAGGACGCGTGCACGCCTTTTGCCGCCTGCGGCTGGAACGTCGTGCGCAGCGCCATGATCATCGAATCGTTCGTGACGATTTCGTCCGGACGTGGCGCGTCCAGCACGTGTTTGGCGCCCCACCGCCCGAGCGCAAGCACCGCTGCCTCGAGGTCCTGACCGCGCTGCGTTAATTCGTAGAGCACGCCGCCGCCCGGCTGGCTGGCGGCGCGCCGCTGCACGATGCCCGCGCCTTCCAACTCTTTGAGCCGGCTCGCCAGAATGTTCGTCGGAATCTTCGGCAAGCCGCGCTGCAGTTCGCTGAAGCGCTTGGGTCCGACGAGCAAATCGCGGATGAGCAGCATCGCCCACCGCTCGCCCACAATCTCGACTGCGCGTGCAAAGCCGCAGAACTGGCCGTACGTCCGAGTTTTCACCTGCCCCGGTTGTACCACGGACTTGTCTTTTTGCATAGTACTTGCTTTTTACAAGTCGCGGCGGTATCATCCCGGCATGGCAAATCCAGTCGTTCATTTCGAGATCATGACCACCGGCGCGTCGCAGTTGCGCGCGTTTTACGCGAAGGCATTCGGCTGGGAACCGCACACCGCGCGGGGCGGTGCAGGTGTCGCCGATTACGCGCTGATTCACAATGAGAGCGGCATCGACGGCGGCATCGGCGAGGCGCCCGAAGGCTACGCCGGGCACGTAACGTTTTACATCGGCGTCCCCGACATCCAGGCGGCGCTGCGCACGGTCGAAGAAGCCGGCGGGCAGCGCATGATGGGCCCGGATCGGGTTCCTGACGGTCCGACAATTGCGCTCTTTCGCGATCCGCACGACCATGTAGTTGGGCTCGTGGAAACGCCGGGGTCGGATCGCGCACGTGCGTAGGCTCGCCGTTTTCGAGAGCGTCTCGCTCGACGGATTTTTCACCGACGCGGACAACGACATGACGTTTGCGAAAAGCGATGTGGACGATCCCGAATTCGATGCGTTCGTCGCGCAAAACGCGAGCGGTGAGGGCGTGCTGCTCTTCGGCAGAGTGACGTATCAGATGATGTCGAGTTTCTGGCCATCGCCGATGGCGGCAGAAATGGCGCCGGTTGTCGCGAAGCGCATGAACGAGCGGCCGAAAATCGTCTTTTCCAACACGCTCGGCGATGCGCCGTGGACCAACACCACGCTGATGCGCGGCGACGCCGTCGAGAACGTGCGCAAACTCAAAAATGAGCCGGGACGCGATATGGTCGTGCTCGGCAGCGGCAGTCTGGTTTCGCAACTCTCGCAAGCAGGTTTGATCGACGAATACCAATTCGCGATCGTCCCGGTCGTGCTCGGCCAAGGACGCTCGCTCTTTCCCGATGTTGCACGGCGCTTCGCGCTCACACTCAACAAGACGCGCAGTTTCGCAAACGGCACTGTCTTCGTATCGTATGAAAGGTCATCATGATGCAACAGCAGCAGGTTATTCCGTTTATTTGGTTTGACGGAGCCGCGGAAGAAGCGGTGAACTTTTACGTCTCGCTGTTCGATAATTCAAAAATCGATAACGTGAGCCGGTACAGCGAGGCCGGGCCGCTTCCAGCCGGAACGGTGATGACGATCGAGTTCCAACTCGACGGCCAAGACCTCATGGCGCTCAACGGCGGTCCGGGCGAAGCGCCGAAGGGGCCGTATCCCGGTGCAGTCGCGCTCTTCGTGAGCTGCAAAACGCAGGCGGACGTCGACAAATTGTGGGACGGCCTCAAAGACGGCGGCGAAACCATGCAGTGCGGCTGGGTGAAAGACCGCTTCGGCGTGGTTTGGAACATCGTGCCGCAAGGCTTCCGCGATTACGTCGGCGGCGACGACGCCGAAGGTGCAAAGCGTGCCATGCACGCGATGTTGCAAATGAACAAACTCGACCTCGAAGAATTGCGCCGCGCCTACGACGGCGCTGCTACGAGCGCGTAAACGACGATATCCAGTTCGGTTCCCACGTCTTGCCGTTGTCGGGCGAGAACGACTGCACGATGTGGAACGTGTTCGGGCCGGAGAACGTGAAAACGAATCGCGCGAGAATCGGTTTGCCGTCGAACGTGTCGGGGCTTATGAAGTAGCCGCGCCCGTTTTGGAAACCGCCAACCATCGGCGTGGTGAACCCTCCGCCCTTGGCGTTCGCCCAGTACACGTTCCACTTTTTCGTCTGCGGATTATACAAACGCAAACTGGAGCCGTGGATTCTGCCCGCCGGCCCGGTCAAATCCAGTTCGCCGATGTTCGCGCGGCCGTTCCAAATCTTGTGCACCACGGAAATGCCGGAATAGTTCGCCCACTCGTGCGATCCCGATAGCGGATGCAGCAAGCGTTTGAGTTGCGCTTTCCAACTGCCGAACTCGAAATCGAATCCTCGGCCCTGTCCTTGCGCCGTGTCGGCCGGCAGCGGCGGCGCGCTCGCTCGGCGCGTGTATTGCGCGCGCCAGTACGTCGTCCATGTTTTGCCGTTATCCGGCGAAACCGCGATGTCGTCTCTGTACGTGTCGTGCGTCATGTTCGAGGTCGTCGTGCGAACCAGTACCGCGCGCCCGCCCGTCGTGTCGTGTGAATAGAACACGCCCTTGCCGGCGCTGAACTGCCCCACCGATGGCGCGCCCAGAGCACCGTCGCTGCTGCTCGCGAACTGCAAACTCCACTGTTTGGTGCTGGGATCGTAGATGCGCGTCTGCATACCCTCGACATGGCCGTGCGGTCCGTCGATCTCCATCACGCCGTAGTTTGCCTGGCCGTTCCAAAGTTTGTAGACGACGTGCGTCCCATTGTAGTGCGTCCACTGCGCCGCGCCGCTTAGCGGATGCAGGCGCTGCGCGATGCGCACGTTCCACGCACCGAACTCGAAGTCGAAATCGTGGCTGCCGTCGGCGTGCGCGGAAACAGTCGGGTTGTCCACGGCAAACGCGCCGTTCGGATTGGGTTTCACCCAGACGGTCAAATCCCACACGGGCGGAAAGTGGAAGAGATGCACGACGTTGCCGGTCTTTTGCACCTTGCCCATCGCAACGAGTGTGTGCGCCGATGGGCGATTCACGTTTCCGCCGCCGGCGGCGAACTTCGCGTCGGGCATCCATCCTTCGTACACGAGCTTTCCGCTCTTTGGATCGCGCGCGACCCAATGCTGATGACCGTCGAACTTCGCCCATCGGCCGGGATTCACGCCCCACACGTTTGGCGGCGACGGATGCGTCGCAAGCGGGATCGAGTAATCGGCGCCGAGCAAATGGCCGCTGGTGTCGTACCACAGTTGGCTCGGATGCGCGGGATCGTGCGAGGTCCACTCGCAATTCGCGTAACTGATCGCGCCCGAATCATCGACGTTCGTGTACCGAACGTACCCCGCGCGCTCTGCGCTTGCCGCGGTTGGAAAACGGTTCATCAAATCGCGCTGAATCGTGGCGACGAAATGCTTTTCAGCGGGCGATTCAGGGCCGGTGTACGTCGGGTCTTGCGCTGCCGGTGCGGGAATGCAGCAGAGCAATGCAAGTACGGCACCTAGCACGGGCGATAGGCGTTTGTATATCACAGTGCGATAATTGTATAGTCGTATTGGTCGCGTGTACTGTACCACTTGCGGTACCTCGCGCAGACCAGTCGCGCGTAAAGGCTGCTTCAACGAACGATATGGAAACGACGGTGGTTATCGCAGGCGCCGGCCCGGCCGGAATGATGCTCGGGCTGCTGCTCGCGCGCGGCGGCATCGACGTGACGGTACTCGAAAAACATCGCGACTTTTTCCGCGATTTCCGCGGCGACACCGTTCATCCGTCCACGATGGAACTGCTCGACGAACTCGGGCTCATCGACGCGTTCATGCAGATCCCGCACGCGAAATTTCAAAATCTGGCGCTGCGTGAAGATTTGCAAATCGGATCGCTCGCGGAACTCGACGTAAAATATCCGTACATCGCGATCGCGCCGCAATGGGATTTTCTCAACTTGCTCGCACAGCACGCGCGGCGCTACCCGGCATTTCATTTGTTGATGGAATCCGAAGTGACGCGCGTCCTTCGCGAAAACGGCGCAATCGCCGGCGTGCGCTACCGCGACGCCCAGGGGCAAGAAGGCGAAGTACGCGCGGCGCTTACGGTCGCCGCCGATGGGCGGCATTCGTCGGTGCGCACTGCTGCCGGCTTACCCACGCACAATTTCGGCGCGCCGTTCGACGTGTTGTGGTTTCGCCTCTCGAAATTGCCCGAGGACACGCAAGAGTTTTATTTTCGCGTCGTCCCGTACCGCTGGGTCGTCGGCTTCGATCGCCGCACCTACGTGCAAGTCGCGTACATTATTCCGAAAGGCGCCCGCGATCGCGTCATCGGCGAGGGTATCGAAGCGTTTCGCCGATCGTTAGCGGACGCAGTACCGCAGTTCGCCGGCCGCGTGCAAGAGCTGCAGTCGTTCGACGATGTGAAATTTCTCGAAGTGCAAGTAAACCGCGCCCCGCGCTGGTACGTGCCCGGCCTGCTGCTGATCGGCGATGCCGCTCACGCCATGTCGCCGATGGGTGGCGTCGGCGTGAACTACGCAATTCAAGACGCGGTCGCCGCCGCAAACATCTTGTATCCCGCTCTGCTGCGCGCGCAGCAAAACGGAACCGCCGTGCCGCAGCGCGCATTGCACGCGGTGCAGCGGCGGCGAGAATTGCCGACCTCCTTCATTCAGGCGCTGCAGCGCATCGCACAGGCTCGTTTAATCGAACCGGCGCTGCGCGGTAAAGTGTCGGCTGTGCCGAAATTCGCGCGTGTTCTGCAGCGGTTCGGTCCGCTTCGCCGGTTGTTCTTGCGCGTGCTCACCGTTGGCATCCGGCAAGAACACGTACACACGCCGGAACGCGCTTATAACGCTTCGAGCACCTGATCGGTCGAGCGCATAATGCCCATGCGCGGGAAGATGACGTCGCACGCGTATTCATGCTCGCGCGCCGTCATGGCCGCCATCGCGTCTTCTACGAACAGCAGTTTGTAATTG
>JBKPMZ010000106.1:0-8926 GCA_046732415.1 Vulcanimicrobiota bacterium | reverse complement strand
GCTTGATACCGCTGCCGCTGCGTGTGGCTACGTTGGTATGCGAGGCTTGTGCGCGGTAGCCCACGCGGTACTGGTCGCGCCACCCGCTCGACGTCACCGGCGTCGCATAGGCGATATTCGAATTGAATTTGCCGAACGTCGCCGGATTCGCGGCGAACTCATTGTGCAGTGACTGAATGCGGTTGCTGTCGCTCGGATGGTCGGAGAGAAACTCCGGCGGATTCGCCGTCGGCTGCGCCTCGAAGCGCTGCATGAGCCACACCATGCCGTACGGCGTGACGTCCGACTGCGCACAAATATAGGCGCCCGTGTAGTCGGCGTTGTGTTCGACTTGCCGCGAGAACGTCAGCGACTTGAGATTCGCGGCGATGTTGATGATGTTGTTCGCCAGCTGGCTGCGGCCGCCGCCGAGCAGCAAGTCGGCGATGGTGGCGTACAGGCCGAGCTGCTGATTCTTGCGGTATACGTCCATCACGTCATGATGAATGTCGTGCGAAACTTCGTGGCACAGAACGCCCGCCAATTCTTCCTTGTTCTGCACGAACGTCATCATCGAGTCGGTGACGTAGACATTTCCGCCGGGCACGGCAAAAGCGTTCGGCTGCTTTTCGTGCACCAAGATGAAGTGAAACGGCACGAAGTATTTCTTGTTCGCAACGGGCGTAATGCGCGCCGCAATCGAGTTGAGCGTCGTGTAGTATGGCGAACTCCTGATGATCTCGCCCTTTTGCTGCAGCTGCTGATAGACTTGCTGCCCGATCTGCAGTTCCTGCTGCTCCTCGGGGGAGTAGGCGAGCGCCGGTACGGCACTGGCGAGGACCAAGATGGCGGCGGTCAGGGCGGCGGCTATGCGGTTCATGTGAAAATTGTTCCTCTCTATCACAAGAACGAAAACGCCATCCCCTTCGTCATCCAGGGCCTGCCGAGGGAGCGCCGCCTACGTCCCCTTGTCCGCACCGATATAGCGGATGATTTTGAAGATGAACTGCGGGCGTGTGATGAGCGGGCTGGGGTCGCCGTACGCCGTGTACATTTCGAACGCGCCGAAACGCTTGTGGTATGCGAACGAAAGATTCGTGCAGCCATTCAGGCAGGACGTGTCGGTGAATCCTAAGTACGGCGGCGTGCCGATGATACGCCGCAGACCGACGGCAAACGAGGCGTCCTGGCCTTGCTGCACCGCAACGCTGATGCGGTCCAGCCATTGCACGTTCGTCGAGGTTCCCAGATACTGCCGCGTGTCGTACGCTTGCAGCGTGAGCAGGGCGCGCCGTCCGAGCGCAATCGTCGTCGAGCGATTCCACGCATCCAGTCTGCCGTTTCCGAAGATCCCCGTGCCATACGAAAACGTTGTCGGCGTGGACGTTCCCGAATGATACGTGATCGTCGTCACGTTCTGCGTAATCGGCGTGAGTACGCCGCCAATCAAATAGTAACTCGAGCCGGTGTTGGCGACGAACTCCCACTGCGACTTGGTGACCATGTCGATGAACGCGTTGTAATCGACCAGCGCGGTGCCCTTGCCCATCGTGCTTTGATAATGATCGGTGAACACGCCCGCGGTAATTTGTTTGGCGATCCCGCCCGTCGGAAACCACATGTGCTGCGAGAACAGCCCGTATCCCGCGATGCCGCTGTTGGAGACGAAGCCGTCGTACGGGTTGTACTGCGCGCCGATCCGCCGAATGCCGCCGCCTGTGAACGAGAACGGCCCGAAAAAGCCGCCGCCGACTTCGGCGAATTTGGATTGCGAAGGATCGGTGACCAGCGTGCCGTTTTCGGTTCCGTAATTTGCGTAAACGAACTTGTGCTGCAGATCGCTCCATTTGCCCGCGAATTGCAGCGTATCGTCTTTTAAGCCCGGCATGTTGACCGAGACGCGCTGTGCGGAAAAGAACAGCGTGCGCGGCAGCGTCGTATACAGAACCGATTGCGCGGTATCATTTCTTCCGGCGCCAACCGCGTCGAACGCACCGAAACTCAATCGCCCTTCGTGGCCTTCTATTGCGTAGCCGTCGCGCGGTGTCGGAATGGCCGGCGTGTAGAGCGATGCTTCGTTCGGACACGCGTCGCATTCGTACACGTTGTAGAAACCGGCGCCTTGCGTAAAGAACGGACGCGTTTCGTTGAAAAACCGGCGAAACGCGGTCGGTGAAATCGTTTGCTGATCGTTCTCGACGTTCGAGAAGTCGGGGTGTATCGCGGCGATGAACGAAGTGCCTTCGGTGATTGGGATGGCGATGTCGGCGCCCGCGCGCGAGGTCGAGCCGCCGATACGGTTCGACGCAATCTCGCCGAGCGTGTAAAGCGCAAAGCGCGGTTTGGGACGTGCGCCGGCCGTGGCGGGCATTTTCGCCAGCGTGCGCGCGTAGTTCGCGTCGCTGGTTCCCTGCACGTTCGAACCGCCGCTCCACAGATAGAGCGAACCAGTGGTGGGTTCCCAGCGCGAGAACTGCACGAGCCACGTGTCGGGATGCGCGCCGCGCACGATGCTCAGCGGAATGCGCATCACCACGATGTATTCGTTCGGCAGCATCTTGGCCACGGCGTCCCACTGCGGCTCGTAGTTGGAATTTTCGGATGACACCTGGTAGCGCGTGCCGATCGGCGTGGAGACGAATTGGTAGTTGAAACCGCTGCGCCCGCCGGGCCAGAGTGCGATCTTCACTTCGTCGTCCGTGTCGACGCCCACGTTGTTCGTGCGTTGGTTCGCGACGATCGGCGTGCGCGTCTGATGCGCATCGAAGCCGACCCAGAGCGCCTTTCCGTCGGTCAGGATGTACGCTTTTGTTTGCTCCGCGCTTGGCCCGTGCGTCTGCCGGTCGTAGCCCAGCGTCACGGTGACGGCTTTCTGCCAAGCGGGCGCACTGAGATCCGCGACGAGTGGCGGTGGCGCATCCACCGTGGGAATCGTGATGCCGCCATCCGTCGTCTCGACGGCGCCCGCCGGTCCGGCCGCGAGAGCCGCGAGCAGCGTGAAGGCAACAGAAAATACCAGGCTGCCGAACCTCATGGAGCGCCTCCGTCCCGTAACTAAGGAATTAGGTATACGGTACTCGTTTCGGCAACTTCTGTCAACTATTTTCTTAAGATATCTGCACAAAGAAGAAGCCGCCTCGGTTGAAGCGGCTCCCTGCAGGCTACTGCGCCTCGGCCCTTAGTGGATCATGAACGCGACGAGCAAGAGCGCCACGATGTTGAGCACCTTGATCATCGGGTTGATCGCCGGGCCGGCCGTGTCTTTGTACGGATCGCCGACGGTGTCGCCGGTAACGGCCGCCTTATGCGCGTCCGAGCCTTTGCCGCCGTTGTGTCCGTCTTCGATGTATTTCTTGGCGTTGTCCCACGCGCCGCCGCCGCTCGTCATCGCAATTGCGAGGAAAAGTCCGGTGACGATTGCACCGACGAGAATTCCGCCCATGACCTGCGCGGCCGCGATGCCGGGGAACACGTGTATCGCACCGAGGATTACGACGATCACCGGAACGCCCACCGGAATCAGTGCCGGAAGGATCATTTCCTTGAGCGCGGCGCGCGTCACGATGTCGACAGTCGACGCATAATCGGGTCGCGAGGTGCCCGCCATGATGCCGGGATTGTTCTTGAACTGCATCCGCACGTTCTCGACGACCTTACCGCCCGCGCGTCCGACGGCTTCCATCGAAAGCGATGAGAAGAAGAACGGCAGCATGCCGCCGATCAGCAAGCCTGCGAGTACGAACGGATCGCTGACGATGAAGTTCGCTTGCAGCTGCGTCGCGCACGCCGTATCGGTCGGCGCGCATTTATGCTTGGCGAGCTCTTGCAGGAACGATGCAAACAACACGATGGCCGCAAGACCGGCCGAACCGATTGCATAGCCTTTTGTAACCGCCTTCGTCGTGTTGCCGACTGCGTCGAGCGGATCGGTCACGTTGCGAACGTCGTCGGGAAGTTCCGCCATCTCGGCGATGCCGCCCGCGTTGTCCGTGATCGGTCCGAACGAATCGATCGCAACCACGATGCCCGCCATCGAAAGCATCGCCATGACCGCGATGCCGACGCCGTACAAACCGCTCAATGCGTACGAGCACAAAATGCCGATGACGATCACCAATCCCGGCAGCGCCGTTGCCTGCATGGAAACGGCCAGACCGCTGATGATGTTCGTGGCATGTCCCGTGATCGACGCGTTCGCAATGCGCTTGACCGGCGAGTACTGCGTGCCGGTGTAGTACTCGGTGATCCACGTGATGAGTCCGGTAATCGCCAGACCGATTGCCGCGCATCCCCAAATCGCCAGCGCGGTTTCGTTGTGGCCGTCCACGAAGATGCCGCCGGCGCCGAATTGCTTGACCGTGAGGAAGTAGAATCCGATTGCGGAGAGCACGCCCGCGACGCCGAGCCCGACGTAGAGCGAGTTCATGATCTTCGCGCGATCGACTTTGCCGATGCCCACGAACAGCGTGCCGATGATCGACGCGACGATCGAAATCGCGCCGAGGATGATCGGGAACGTCGTTGCGCCGGCGACTTTACCGAGAATCAAGTTGCCCAGCAGCATCGCCGCGACGGTCGTTACAACGTACGTTTCGAACAAATCTGCGGCCATGCCGGCGCAGTCGCCCACGTTGTCGCCGACGTTGTCCGCGATAACGGCGGGGTTGCGCGGATCGTCTTCCGGAATACCGGCTTCGACCTTGCCGACCAAATCGGCGCCGACGTCGGCGGCCTTCGTATAAATGCCGCCGCCCAGACGTGCGAACACCGAGATGAGCGAACAGCCGAACGCGAGTCCGACCATCGCGCCGAGCGACTTGGTTTCATCGCCCGCGTTCACCGAGAGCAAAATCCAATAGTAACCGGCGACGGCGAGAATACCCAAACCGACGACGAGCAGGCCCGTAATCGCGCCGCCGCGGAACGCGACGTGCAGCGCGGGGCTCAGTCCACCGCGGGCGGCTTCCGCGGTGCGCACGTTCGCGCGCACCGATACCGTCATACCGATGAAACCGGCCGCGCCGGAAAGCACTGCACCGATCAGAAATCCGACGGCGGGCTGCCAGCCCAGGCCGGCCCAAATCACAATGAAGAGAATGACCGCGACGATGGCGACGGTCGTATACTGGCGCTTCAAAAACGCCATTGCGCCTTCTTGGATCGCCGCCGCGATCTCTTGCATCCGCGCGTTGCCGGCGGAGCGGCGCATCACCCAGCTTATAAGGTACAGGCCATACAGAATGGCCACGACCCCGGCGCCCACGCCCAAATAAATGGCGACGTGCGAGCCAATCCCACTCACAGAAGTCATGCGAATCCTTACGGGTAAGTGCAGTAAAAGAGCCCGCCCGCAAGGGGCAGGGACCGACCCTCGGGGTTTGAGGGGCTAGGGGCCTAGTCCTCTCTACTGACGGCACCCCGCACACTGCATGGTCAACCAGTACTGCGTGCGCAGCCGTTCCTTGTGCAGTGCGAACTCGTACCGGCTGAACGGTGAGAAACCGGGCGACCACCGGTTGACGGTATATTGCGTATCGAACAGCGTATGGCCGCCACCGCCGTTGCACGTGTATTTCACCTGCGCGCGTACGCGAAGCCACTCCTCTCGGGGAACTTCGAATTCGTATTGGCGGAACGGCTGCACCATCAGCGGGCCGGTCCGATCGCGATTGCCGCTGATGATCCTCGGCGTGACGCCTTTATCGTAGAGCGTGACCCATACGCACTGCGCCGTCGTGTTGAAGAAGGACACGCGCATGTTTTTCATGCTTGGGTGAAATTGCGCGAGCGCGGTAAGAGGCCCAGAAAACGCCGCGAGTGCCGCGAGCGCCGCAAGCGCTCGATTAACGGAAGTCATGGAGTGACCACCTTTCACTCCGGGCGAGAAGCCCGGCTACCCTGCGGTTCGCCGAGCCGATGCTCGCCCCCGCCGTGCCGCTCACCCGTTTAGACGCGCTTTAGACGGTCCCGCGCTAAAGTTGCGGCATGAAGCACCTTCTGATTCCCGTTGCGCTTGCCGCAGCTTTGAGCGCCGGCGCAGTGTCTCCGATATCCGCCGCGCCCGCGCGGCACGTCGTTTCTCACGGCACGCTGGGCAAAGGCACGGTGACGCTGTGGCAGCAGGGCGCGCAGCTCGGTGTAACCATCGATAAGGCCGCGTTCGCCTCGCTGCCCACCAAGGAAACGCGCGTCGACCTCCCCGTGCATGCAGCACCATTTCAACTCGTCGAAATCGACTGGCACCCGTACGGCCATCCGCCGCAGGGCATCTACACCGTGCCGCATTTCGATGCACACTTTTACGTCATCCCGAAGGCCGAACGCAACGCGATTGCGTTCGCCGCTCCCGGCAGCGTGCCAAAGGCGCGCGACGCAATCGTACCGATGGGCTACATCACCGACGGAACCGTCGAGCCCCAAATGGGCATGCACTACGTTTCGGGTACAGCCCAGGAATTTCACGGAAAACCGTTCATGGCAACCCAGATTTGGGGTTACAACAAAGGACATCTCGCTTTTGTGGAAGCGATGTTCAGCTTGAAGTTCGTCGATGCGAAACAATCATGGACGCAGGCCGTTGCGCGGCCGAACGATTCCAAAACCGCTGCGGGTCTGCCGCGCACGATGTCCGTAACACGCAACGCCGCGGGCGGTTACGACGTCGTTTTGTCCAAATAAACCGCTGCGAACGGTAAAAACCATGCGTGCAGCGGCTGCTCCACGCGCATGCCGTCGTCGATCAGCCGGTTGAAAATGAACGCGCCGAACGACTGACGCGACGGCTCGCCGTCGATCGTCTGAAGAATCTCGTCCTTTCGCGCCCGCGCTTCGTGCAAGAACGTGGGCGCTTCTTCGTAGCCGAGCAGCGCCAGCAGTTGACCGGCCGACCACAAGTACATTTGCGGATGTACGTAATACGATCGGAACGCCGGCAGCTCGCGGCGAATGCGCTGCGCCATGGCGTGCGCCTCTTCCATGCGCTGCGCGGCGGCGTATGCGGTGCCGAGCAAAAGCGGATAGTGCACGCGCAGCGTGCCTAGCGCGTCGTCCTGCGGCGACGACGCGCGCGATGCCTGTTCGATAATCGCCGTGCCCTCCGCCAAAGCGCCTTTCGCCACGAGAACCTCGCCGAGCAAACTCGAAATGCTCGGATGTACGAAGCCGCGTTCTTCGCCCAGGCGCAACGATTCGTGCAGACGGCGTTCGGCGGTCTCGAGGTCGCCTTCCCATACCGCGGTGTTGGCCAGGTTTGCGTGAAACGCTGCGATGAGATCGACGGCGCCGCATGCTCGCGCCGCTTCCAGGCCTTCCTCGCCGTAGCGCGTTGCCGCGCCGAAATTCGCGCAGCGGTTTTCCACCATCACTTGCCACGCGCGCACGCGCGCCAGATCGCGCAGCCGTCCCGCCGCAACGGTGATCTCCGCGCAACGCCGCAGATGCTGCTGCGCGGGGCCGACGTGCATCAGCCGCGCCGCGCACGCGCCGGCGGCCCGATGCGCGAGTGCTTCCAGCCATACGTCGCCGGCGTTTTGCGCGTGCTCGAGCATCTGCTGCGCAAAGGCGGCGGCTTGCGCCGGATCGCGATCCATCACCGCTGCCGACTGCATGAAGGCAAGCCGAGCCGCGACGCGTGCGTCGGCTCGATGCTCCAAGTTGGCGCGCACGCCGCTCACGCGCCGTTCGAGCACGTCGAGCGCATCGCCGGTGTTCAGATAAACGACGTAGAGCGCGATCAGGCAGCGCAGCACTTCGTCCGGATCGCCGCCGGTGCCGAGCGCGTCGAGGGCGCGTGCTAGTACCGCTTTTGCCTCATGCACCTCGCCGATGCGCGAGAGATACTCGCCGCGGCGCAGCAGATACGCCGCTGCGTACTGCGGAACGCGCGGTGCGATGCGCTCGAACCGTTCCAGCGCCTCGCGCTGCACTTCCGGCGGTTCTCCGCTGCTGTAATCTACTTCGCGCAGCACGATGTCTGCGTAGTCGGCGCAGTCGAGATCGTTTTCGAGCCCAAGCAGTTCGTCGAGTGCCGCGCGATGCTCCAGCCGATCGGCGCGGCGCGCGGCAACGCCTTCCAATACGCGCAGGGCGCGAAATCGCGCGAACGTTTCCGGCGCGCGCTCGAGCGCTTTGCGCGCGTGTGCGGCGGCTTCGTCGACCGCGTACACGTCAAGCGCGTGCTCCGCGGCCGCAACGTAGGCCTCGCACGCCGCATCGTCTATGCCGCCCAGTTCGAAGTGCCTGGCAACGATCGCCGCAACGTCTGCAAAGCGCTGCGCGTGCAGCTCGCGCAGTGCAAAGCCGATGCGCGCGTGAGTAGTACGCGCGGCGTCTTCGCTGATACTCTCGGCGATTGCTTCGCGAATGACTTCGTGCACGAACGCGAATGCGTCGCCCGCGCTTTGGCGCAAAAAGTGCGATGCGACGAGCTCGTCGAGAATTTGCAGTGCGTCGCCTTCGCGAAGTCCGCTTACGCGAACCAGCAGTTCCGCCGAAAGGGAACCGCCCGCGATAGCGGCAGTCTGCAGCAGACGCCGCGCGTGCTGCGGCAAGCGCTGCAGGCGCACGCGGACGATCTCCGCGATGGACGAGGGTACGCGCTCTGCTGCTCCAGCGTGTAACTCGCGAACGATCTCGCCGACGAAAAGCGGATTTCCGTCGCTTCGCTGATAGATGCGCTGCACCAGTTCCTCGGTCAACGCTTTGCCGGCGCGCAGCGCCGCCAGTTCGCGTACGTCCTCGCGGTTGAGCGCGCTGAGCGCAATGGTCGTGCAGCGGTGCATTTTCGCAAGTTCCCGCCGCAGGTTGCGAAGCGGATGCGTGCGATGAACTTCGAATTCGCGATACGTTCCGACGAAGAGTACCGGCGCCGCGCAAAGACGCAACACCAAATACCGAAGCGCTTCCAGTGTCGCGGTCGCCGCCCAGTGCAAATCTTCCACAGCAACCA
>JBKPMZ010000105.1:0-12035 GCA_046732415.1 Vulcanimicrobiota bacterium | reverse complement strand
GATCAAGCGCTTGCAGAGCGGCGTGATGCTCGAGGAATTTCGTGCCTCCGGAGCACAGGTGAAAGTTGTAGCCGCGCGCCGCGACACGTCCGTGCTCGACATCTCCGTTCACGAAGGGAAGAACCGGCAGGTTCGCCGCATGTTCGACGCGGTGGGTCACCCGGTGCTCGCGCTGGCACGCTTGCGTTTTGGTCCGCTGCGCTTGGGCGATCTGCCGCCCGGGCAAACCCGAACGGTAACGGAAAAGGAATTGGCTCAACTTGATCGATACAAAAGCGGCGCCCACGTGAAGGAGCACCGTTAGGCATGGACCGGCTCTCATCACTTCCGCACGCATATAAGCTGGCCCGGCGCGACGCGCGTCCGGACGGTACGATCGTTGAATTGCCGAACGGCGCCAGCTTTGGCGGCGAGGCGGTAACGGTATGCGCGGGTCCGTGCAGCGTCGAATCGCGCGAGCAAATTCAAGCCGCGGCCGCCGCGGTCGCTGCGTGCGGCGCAAACGTTCTTCGCGGCGGTGCGTTCAAGCCGCGTACTTCACCGTATGCGTTTCAGGGATTGGGCGCGGATGCGCTCAAGATGCTGCGTGAAGCGGCCGACGCGCATGGCATGGCCGTCGTCACCGAAGTGCTCGATCCGCGCGACGTTGCGCTCGTCGCCGCGCACGCCGACATGCTGCAGATCGGCGCTCGCAACATGCAGAACTTCAGTTTGCTGCGCGAAGCCGGTGAGAGCGGAAAGCCGGTGCTGCTCAAGCGCGGAATGTCCGCAACGATCGACGAGTGGCTGATGGCGGCGGAGTATCTGCTCGTTGCCGGTAATCCGCACGTCGTGCTGTGCGAGCGCGGCGTTCGATCCTTTGATAATGCTACGCGAAATCTGCTTGACGTGACCGCGGTTCCACTGCTGCACTCGCTCACGCATCTTCCGATCATCGTCGATCCGTCGCATGGCACCGGCGTCGCGAAACTCGTGGGCCCCATGGCGCTGGCCGCAATCGCAGCGGGTGCCGACGGGGTCCTCGTCGAGGTGCATCCCCATCCCCCATCGGCTGCTTCGGACGGTCCGCAGTCGCTCACGTTCGAGCAGTTCGAAGCGTTGATGGAAAAAGCCGCGGTGGTGGCGCGAGCCGTCGGGCGGCGCATTCCCGCGTCCGCCGGCTCCCCGACCTAGCAAGCAGGGGACCGGAATTGCCCGCCAAACTGGCTTAGCCTGCCGCTGCCCGCCCAGCTTGCTCGGTGGGGTATGCGGCCGACAAAAATCGTTTGAGTTACGTTGAACCGCGGTACAAGGCTACGCGCCTTGCTCAGCCCCTTCATAAGCTACTACGAGATTAGGAAACAAAACAACGCATGATTCGCTCTATTCGCATCGTGGCGAGTGCTACCGCCGTTGCAGCGGCGGCGGCGTTTGCACTACCGGCAAACGCGCAATATGCAAATGAATTCTCGCCGGCGAAGCTCATTCATCAGGGGAGCACGTCCAAGGCCATCGCCGGTACGGGCACCGTCGTCGTTCAAGTACAAGTCAGGGCGAACGGCTCCCACCACGTCGTCAAGATCATTCGCTCCACGAATTCCGGCGACAACGCGGCCGCAATGGACATCGCCAGCAATTCTACGTATCGTCCGGCGCACCGCGGCAAGAAGCCGGTGACCGCTTATTACGATTTCACGCTGAAATTCAAGGGCAAATCCGTCGCTTCGAACGGCGAAACCGTTGCAAGCGGCAGCGCTGCCGCGAAGATCGACACGCTGATCCATCAGGGCAAATACGATGCGGCCAAGACGCAGCTCGACGCGGCGCTGGCGCGGAACCCGAACGATCCGATTCTCAATCAGGAGCTGGGCACGACCGAATACTTCCTCGCGGATTATCCGGCATCGGCCGCTGCGTTCGACAAAGTTTCCACGATTACCAAGACGTTCTCGCAAGTAGCCGCGCAAGCATACGCACTCGCAGCGGTAAAGACGGCATCTGATTCGCCGCAACAGGCAGTTTCGTACGGCAAGAAGGCCGCGCAGCTCGCGCCAGGTCCGAATTCGTATTACGCGCTCGGCACGGCGGAACTGGAAGCGGGCGATACCTCGAGCGCCATCAGCGATCTGAATAAGGCGTTCTCGGCCGTTCAATCCGACGCAAAAACGGATAAAAAGACTAAAGTAGCAATTGCGTCGCAACTCTACGCCGCATACACGAAGGCCGGCGACACGGCGAACGCGGAGAAGACGCTGGCCACCATCAAGCAAATCGATCCGAACAATACGTCGGTTGCAACGCTGGAAGGCAATCGCTACATCCAGGCGGCGAACGAAGCCTCGAAGGCTGGCAATCACGCCGAAGCACTCAAGGACTTCGAACAAGCCGCAGCCGTGGGCTCGCCGCAAATTCAAGTCACAGCGTACGCCGCCGCGGCGTTGGAAGAGAACGCACTGCTGCAAAGCCAGAAGACGCCGCCCAGCAAAGACGACTATGCAAAGGTGAAGGCCTATGCGGATAAGGCTCTAGCGGTCAATGCGAACGACGCGCTCGCAAACTATGCCGAAGGCGTGGCGCTCACGGGAGAGTGGGTGCTGGGCAATAAGTCGGATGCCGGGTTGAAAGCCCAAGCACTGGCTGCCCTGAACAAGGCAAAAGCGGCGGCTCAGTCTGCGGGCAACATCTCTCTCTCGCTCAACATCGACAACTTCATCAAGAACACTCTGCAGTAGAGCGGGCGGCAGGTACAACAACGAGGACTTTCCGTGGGGGTGGGCCAATGGCGGCCTTCACGGAAACGGGGTTTTCCCCGGTTCTTTTCTACTGTCTTAGCGCACAATACGTTCCCGTCACACGGGAGGGGTCGAAAGAATAGTGTTTTCCGGTTTCATGAGTCTAATGCAGCAGGGCGGCTGGGATATGTGGCTGCTGCTGCTGATCTCGGTCGTAGGTCTCGCGGTCGTCATCGAGCGTCTGGTGTTTTTTGCCACGCAGCACGGCGATACCAAGGGCCTTCTGCGCGCAATCGGCGGAAAGATTGCAGCGGACGACATCGACGGCGCCATCAAGGTCTGCCGTTCGCAGCGCGGTATGCTCCCGCGTATTTTGGAGTTCGGCCTGCAGCGTGGTGAGAAGAACCGCGCCGACATCACCGACGCGCTTTCCATCGCGCTGATGGAGCACCTCAACTCGCTCGAGCGTAACTTGGGCATCATCGGTACCATCGCCGTCATCGCGCCGTTCGTCGGTCTGTTCGGTACGGTTCTCGGTATCATCCGCGCGTTCTCGGACATCGCCCTGAAGGGCAACTCGACGCCTGCCGTCGTCGCGGCCGGCGTTTCCGAAGCGCTCGTCACCACGGCGACCGGTCTTATCATCGCCGTCATCGCGGTCGTGTTCTTCAACTACTTCAAGACGCGCATCAAGTCGTACAACCAAGAGATGATCGTCGCGGCCAACCAGATGGCCGAAATGCTGCACTTCCACAACACGGGCTCTCCGATTCCCACCGACCTGTATCAGCCGGTCAAGTAAGGTAGGACCCAGTGGGACTGCTCTCGGCAAAACAAGACGAAGAAGTGATGGCGGAGATCAATATCACGCCGTTCACCGACGTGCTGCTTGTTTTGCTCATCATCTTCATGATCTTGGCGGCTCTGGTTACGCCGCCCGGATTCGAAAAAGAGCTGCCGAACAACAATAATTCTCAGCCGCAGACTCAGAAACAGAAGAACGACATCGAAGTTCTCGTCAACAACAAGGGCGTGATCTTCGTCGACGGCCAAAAGACGGACCAGGCCGGGATCTACAACATGATGTTGACCGAGCGCGCCAAGCGCGGCAACAAGCACGTTTCGATCACCGCCGACGCCAAGGCGCCGTACGGTGTCATCATCAGGATCCTCGACGCTGCCAAGATCGCCGGGCTTGAAGACGTCGGGTTCGTCACTTCATAGTGGAGGTTTGAAGTAATCCGTGGCCGTTTCAACTGGTCAAGGCGAAGAGGAAGTCATGTCGACCATCAACATCACGCCCTTTACGGACGTGTTGTTGGTGCTCCTCATCATCTTCATCATTCTCGCCTCGGTCACCAAAGAGCCGACTCTGCCGCTGGCGAAGAATCGCGATAAAGTCGCCCCTTCGCAGATCGTCGTGATCATCGACGACAAGAACAACGTGCAGATCGGCTCGAACCAGGTCAATATCAAGGACGCCAAATCGGCGTTCGCAACGCTTCAAGACAACACGGGGCACAAGTTCAAGAGCGTCATCATCAAGGCGGATCCGAAAGCCGACTACGGCACGATCCTGGAAGTGATGGACGCGGCGAAGTCCGTCGATCTCACGGAGTTTGGCTTGGCCAATAAGATCGAGGGAAGCAAAACCTAGAGATGCCGAACAAAGATAATTCGCCGTTCATCACGACGGGCGAACGCGTCGCCAACTTCATGGGCTGGGCGTTCGCTATCTCGATTCTCGTGCATTTCTTCCTCGTGCCGATTCTGCCGAATATGAACCAGCACCATGAAGAGCAGACGGTCGAGAAGGTGTCGGTCACCAAGAAGATCACCGTGAAGCCGCCGACGCCGCCTCCGCCGACGCCGACGCCGCCGCCGCCGAAGCAGACTCCGCCGCCGAAGCCGCAGCCGCAGCATCAGCAGCAGGTCAAGCTCAAACTCAACGTCCCGAAGACGACGAGCAAGAGCACGAGCTCGCAGACGGAAACGAAATACGTTCCGCCGCCGAAAGGCAACGAACAAGGTGTCCCGCAGGGCACGGTGGAGAGCGCTCCGCCGCAGCCGGTGTCGACGGCACCGCCGGGTACGCCGAAGCCGGCTTGCAAGACGCCGTATCAAGACGCAACCGTCGTCAATCAGGCGCAGCCTGAATATCCCGACGCCGCACGCGATCTCGGTCTGGGCGAAGTGCAAGTCGCGATCGAAGTAACGATCGGTCCCGACGGAGGCTTGGTGGGTACGAAGGTCGCGCAAAGCGGCGGGAACATGTCGCTCGATCAGGCCGCACTCGCGGCGGCACGTCAATCGACGTACGCGCCGAAAATCGTGAACTGCCAGCCGACGACGGGTTCGTATCTCTTCAAAGTGACGTTCGACCCCAATAGCTAATCGCTCGCCTCACGGCGATATGAAGCAACGCGGAGACGCTCTCGAAAGGGAGCGTCTTGCGTTTTTCGGAAGCGGCAGCACTATATGAGCGCGTCGCGCGCCCGCAAGATTATGCTCGCGGCCATCGTGCTGTCGTTGCTGCTCCACCTGATTTTGGCGGGGTACATCCGGTGGCCGTTCAATCAGCCGTCGCAGCAAAACGAGATCGTCAAAATCCGGCGCATAACGATCGCGCATGCGGTGCCGCATACGCCGCCGCCGACCCCTCCGCCCACTCCCGTTCCGACACCGCGCGTCACTGCCGCACCAACGTCGAAGGTGGTACCGCCGCACGTCACCCCGCGAACCGCGAAGGGACCGCCAATCGCGCACGCCGTTGCACCGTCGAGCGGCCCGCGCGCCACGGCGGCGGCAACGCAAGCGCCGACGCCCGCTGCGACAGCGGTCGCGCTCGCCTGCATGCAGCACGACATCACGCCGGCTGTCACGGCAACGCCGCAGCCCGTCGACATCCCGCCGGACGCACGTGCTTCAAAGGCCAGCGGCGTCGCGGCAATTCAAGTACAACTCGATGCGCAGGGCCACGTTACGAATACCAGCGTTGCCAAATCGTCCGGAAGCACCGCTCTGGACGCGGTTGCGATTGCCCTCGCGAAAGGTGCGACGTACTCGCCGGCTTTGGTCAAATGCAAACCCGTTGCGGCCGCTTACACCTTCACCGTAAAGTTCTCACCCTGGTAGCTATTTCAGAACGGCCGGCACGAGAGGCGTCCTCCGCCCCATAAATTCGCGCGGCGAATCGCATGGCGGTTTTGCGGACGTGTGAATTGCGCGCGTAGCCACGGATGGCGATCCTTAGCGCGCAAGAGGCGAACGAGCGCTTTTTCCGCGGATGGAAAAAGGCGAGTGCTCCGTCAAAACCGCCATGCGGTTCGACGAGCTAGATCACACCCATGTCGCGGAGTAACCGCAGCGTGTCGATGTAACGCGTAAGGTCGAGTTGGGTGGATTCGTCCACGTCGACGAAGGCGACGCCCGTGCGATAGCGCTGCAGCATCGGATCGAAGCGCGACCAGCGCACCATCCCCTTGACCCGGATCATCGGCCGCGTGTCTCCGCGCAATTCGAGCTGCACGGTGAGCGGCGCATCCTTGGCGAGCTCGGCATTGGTGATCATCGCCATGCCGCCGAGCGCAATATCGTACGTCTCGGTGAATTCAGGTGCGAATTCGTCCGAGATGCTGTACGACACCAGCAGCGTATCGCCGACACGTTCGAATTCGCGGTGGTGTCCGAAACTCTCGTCTTCCGTGTCCGCGTGCTCCTGCGCGTTGGAATCGTGCGTCACATGGGCGACCTTTGCGGTCCCAAGGAGCAATCCTCCCGGCGACGTATCCTCGGCTGCGTGACATTCGTCCAAGCCATGGCGCTTGCGGTCTTACAGGGCGTGAGCGAACTCTTTCCCGTCAGCAGCCTCGGGCAGACGATACTCATTCCCGCGCTTCTGCACTGGCGCAACATCGACCGCGCCGATCCGACGTTCCTCGCCTTCGTGACCGTGTTGCATTTGGGTACGGCGCTTGCCTTGCTGATCTTCTACTGGCGTACGTGGGTTCGCATCGTGCGCGCGTTCATCGGCAGTGTGATTCGCGGAAAAATCGGCGCCGATCCCGACGAGAAGATCGCGTGGCTGCTCGTCGTCGGCTCGATTCCCGTCGGTTTGCTCGGCGTGCTGCTCAAAGATCCCGTTCGCAAGTTTTTCGGCAGTGCGGAGCTCGCCGCGGCATTTCTGATATTCAATGCGTTCATCATGTTCTTCGGCGAGTTCTTGCGCCGGCGGCAGAAGAAGCAGTACGGCCGCCCGGACAAAGGCATCGCGAAACTGACGTGGCTGGAAAGTGTCGGCGTGGGCATCGGTCAATCGCTCGCGCTGTTTCCGGGCATTTCGCGCTCCGGAGCATCGATGGTTGCCGGTCTCCTGGCCAACCTCAATCACGAGGACGCCGCAAATTATTCGTTCCTGCTGGCCACGCCCGTGATCTTGGCCGCAGGCTTGCTCGAGGTGCCCGATCTCATCGGGCCCGGACGCCATGTGGTGCTTTTACAAGCGGTGCTGGGCGGAATCGTGGCCGGTATTGCCGCATACTTCTCCGTTGCATTCTTAGTCCGCTATTTTGAGCGGAACGATCTGCGCCCGTTCGGCTGGTACTGCCTGTTGTTCGGCGCGGTTTGCCTCGCACTCGCTCTAAAGGGAGTCATCTCATGAAAGCTCTGGCCGTCGTGCTCGGCATTATCTTCGTCATCTTGGCGATTCTCACGGCAACCGGCATCGCGCATTTCGCGCCGGTACTCGGACTCAACGGCGAACGTCACACCAAGCACACGATTTTGTACGCCGTTATCGCGATTCTGTGCTTCGTGTGGGCGCGCATGTCCACGGAATCGGCGCCGGCTCGCTAAAACCGACATTTCAGAACTTTTTCTGCGCGCGTTTCACGCGCAATATCCTGGGATAACGTCCGCCACGTTGGCGTACGGCAAAACGCCGGTCGGGCTCTCATCGTATGAGACGCTCGCCGGCGACGTTGCCGCGCACGTTCCCGAAACCGGCACCATTCTGGATCTCGCGTGCGGCGACGGATACTTGCTGCACGTGCTGGCCCGCCGCTTTCCGCGCGCGCGGTTGATTGGCATCGACATGAGCCCGGAAGAACTTGCGGCCGCGCGCGAGCGCATGGCCGGGCGGGCGGAACTGCAACTCGCCAACGCGCGCGCCCTGCCGCTGGAGGATGGCGTCTGCGACGCGGTCGCGTGCCACATGGCTTTTATGCTGATGGACGACGCTCCATCAGTCGTTTCCGAAGTCGCCCGGGTTCTTCGCCCGGGCGCCGTTTTTGCGGCGGTTGTGAACGGCGGCCGCACGACGGATCCGGTTCTTAGGGCGTTTTTGCGCGCGCTATGGGAAGCAGAACGTTTGGACGAACTCGCGCCGCTGCCGATCGGCGATCCGCGCACGCAAGACCCACGCGCAATTCAGGAACTGTTCGAAGATCATTTCACCCGCCTCGACGTCGCGGAATACGAGCTTCGACTGGATGGAACGCCCGAGCAGGTGCGCGCTGCCCTCCTGGGTTTTTACAATCTCCATCATCTCTCTACGGCAAGCAGCGTCGCGCTCCAAGAACGTCTCGACGAACAAATCGTTACGAGCGCAAGCGCCCACGGCATCGTCCCGTTGTCGCTACCGCTGCGCCGCATCCTGGCAATCCGCAAGTAGCCACGAAGTAGCCGCCCGCGTCACGCCGGGTTTGATGAGGCCGGTCAGACGTTCCGTCCGGAAGTCTCCGACTTTTTCGCGCCAACAGATCACTTAGCGGCTCGTCCGCAGCCGGGCGTACTCGTCCGTTGGGGCGCGTGTGAATTTGCGCCATAAGCCAGGATGGCGTTTGAAGGCGCAAAGAGGCGAACGAGCGCTTTTCGCACGACGCGAAAAGGCGATTGGCGACCAAACGGATGAGTACGCCCGGCGCCCCCTACTTCGTGCCTATTAAATATACTTCGTGGGAATGCGGCGCTCGGATCTCCACGTGTGGACGCGCGTTGCGCATGTGCGGTTCGAATTCGCGCAGACGTTGCTCCGTCGTTTGCAGAATGACGACGGGATAATCTTGCGCGCTGGAAAGCACGCTCGCGATAGCGCGCGCGTAGCCGTGCTCGTCGGCGCTGCGCTGGCCGAACAGCGATTCGCGATAGGCGTGCTCGATGTTGAAATACGGATTGCCCTGCCACCAGGCTTCCCACATCCAGATGCGTGCGTCGGCACTGCGGAACGAATTGCGTGCCGGCGGTGCGATAAAGAGTGCGTCGGCGTTCTGGGCGGCGATCGTCGTCAGCACGTCTGCTTGGCGCACGGTGTTGCGGCGCAGATTCGTCGCGACCCACTGTTCGGTCTTTCGAATGTAGTGCCACGCCAGTTCGCTCGGCGGAATATCTTGCATGTCATCGGGATGCTGGGCTTTTTGCAGCCAGTAGCACAGCACGTTCCACAGACCGAGAATTGCCAGTCCCGTTTGGCCGTCGCTGCGCAAGTTGCGAACGTTGTCGTGCCACACGCCCAGATAGATGCACTGCTCCTCGGTGAAAAAGACGCCTTCCCACGCTTTGAACAGGTCGATGGCGTAGATGCGTCCGGGCAGCATCTCGACAATCTCCGCCACTTCGTTGTCGCGCAGCACCGTGAAGTCGTTGACCACCAGACCTTCGCCGACGCGAACGAACCATTCCACCAGATCGCCGCCGTGCACGGCGATGCCGTGGCGCTTGAAGTAGTTGAGATGCGTGGGGACACCCATGAACGGATCGACGACGCTCGTGCAGCCGAACTCACGCAAAAGTTCTTCGATTCGCGAGGCGGAGATGCGGCGGGTGCGTTCGGGAAGCTCGATCATGCGCGCGCCTTCACGACTTCGGAGAGTGCGCGCACGGTTTGCGGATCGAACTGCGTGCCGGCAACGTTTTCCAGACGCGTGATCGGCAGTGCGCGTTCCTCGGTGATGCGGCTGCGATACGCTTCGTCGATGGCATCGTACGCGATCGACACGGCGAGCACGCGTGCCGCCGGCGGGATCGCGTCGTGGCGCAACCCGTCCGGTGCGCCCGTGCCGTCGTACCATTCGGCTCGTGCGCGCAGAACGGGGGCGACGGCGGAAAGGTGCGGACAGTCTTCGGCCAGTTGAGCCGCGATGGCGGCGTGCTCGGCCCGCGTTTCGATGCCCAGGCGCGCGAGCGCATCGAACTGCACGTTTTCGATTTCGGGCGCGCGCAGTTCACCGATGCCGAAGAGCAGCGAAGCGAGCTGGGCCCGGTGCTGCACCTGCGCATCGAAATTGCATTGCTTGGCGATTTCCAGCGAGCAGGCTGCAATGCGCTTGCCGCGCGAGGGCGTCGCATTATGCGCGTCGATCTGCTGCGAGAGCACTTCGATGACGTCCATGACGGGCGTGCGATCCGCGCGCAGCGCGTCGAAGGGCGCGTCGACGGATTCGATTTCGCCGCCGCACGTGTGAAACCACATGACGAACGTGCGCACGTCGTCCGGGGAAAAGCTGCGGCCGGCTTCCATGGTGATCGTGGAGAGCGCTTCTTCCGGATCGCCGGCGGTCGCATAGAATTGCGCAATGTGCAGCAGTTGCGCTGCTTTAGGAATGCCGGACCAGCGCAGTTGATCGGGAAAACCGGTGCCGTCCCAGCACTCGGCTTGCCAGCGCACGATATCGGCGGTCGCTTGCGGAAGCGCCGCGATACGCTCGCACATGCGCGCGCCGGCCGCGGGCACGTCCCAGCGGCACATCATCGCCTCACGTTCGGAGAGCGGTTCCCCTTTGGCGAGTGCGGCGTTACCGAGCGCACCGATGTTACGCAAACGCGCTGCGAAGTACAGCGCGTCCAATTCGTCTTGTGCGAGTCCGGCGATCTTCGCCATGCTGCTCGCAAGGCAAGCTATTCGCTCGCCCAGTTCCGGCGCGCTGCCGGCGGCGTAGTCCGCGACCATGCCGAAAAACGTGAGCACCTCACCGAGGGCCACGGACTCGGGGCTCGAACTCCCGCCAGTACCTTCCGACAAGGACATCTACTCGCTCGTTTTTTCTATCACCGTGCAGAAACCCTCACACTTTGCCGACGACGGCAGCATTTTTATGGTCGATGTCTCCGGCAAAGCGGCTACTGCGCGTACCGCTCGGGCACAGGCGCGAGTACGGCTCGGTTCCGCCGCCGCGTCCGCATTGCGAAACGCGACGCTGGATAAAGGTGACGCGTTCGCTGCCGCGCAGATCGCCGGTATCATGGCCGCCAAGCAAACGCCGTCGCTGATTCCCTTGACCCATGGCATCCCGCTCGCAAAAGTCGACGTGGCATTTTCCTGGGACGGCGATGTATTGGTTATCGACACGACTGCCGCAACAGTCGCGCAAACGGGTGTCGAAATGGAAGCGATGGTGGCCGCGGCGGTGAGCGCCCTGACAATCTACGACATGACCAAGGCCGTTGAGAAGGGCATCACGATTGAATCGGTGCGGCTGCTCGAGAAGACCGGCGGCAAGAGCGGAGCATGGCGTGCACAATAGGGTTGCGCTCATCGTCCTTTCGGATCGGGCGGCATCCGGGCAGCGGCCCGACGGGTGTCTGCCCGTTATGCGCGATCGGCTCGGACCCGAATACGACGTCGTGCGCGAAACGGTTTTGCCCGACGATGCCGGTGCGCTGCAAGCGGAGCTGATCGATCTCTGCGATAGCCGCGTGGCATCGCTCGTGCTTACCAGCGGCGGAACGGGACTGGGTCCGCGCGATCGCACCCCGCAAGCCACGGCGGCGATCTTGGACTATGAAGTTCCCGGAATCGCCGACGCGATACGCAGCGCGTCTATGCAAATCGTCAAGACGGCGATGCTCTCCCGCGGCATTGCGGGCGTTCGACACCGCACGCTCATCGTGAACTTACCGGGCAGTCCGAAAGCCGTGGGCGAAGCGCTCGACGTCGTGTTGCCGGTGCTGCCGCATGCGATGGAACTGCTCGCAGGCGAGGTCGATCACGGGTAGCCATGGATTTCGAACAGGCGCAAAATTACTTGCTCGGCACGCTCAACGAAACCGTTTCGCGCCGCGAACCCTACCGGCTCGACCGGATGCGCACGTTTCTGCACGAGCTCGGCGATCCGCAAGAGCGTTATCCGACGCTGCACGTCGGCGGAACCAGCGGCAAAGGCTCAACGTCGACGATGCTTGCGTCCGTGCTGACGGCAGCGGGAAAACGAACCGGCCTGCATACCAAGCCGCACTTACGCTCGATGACCGAACGTGCGCGCATCGACGGCATTCCGGTTTCCGAAGAGCGGTTTGCCGCCATCCTCGAGGACATGCTGCCGGTAATAG
>JBKPMZ010000104.1:0-23041 GCA_046732415.1 Vulcanimicrobiota bacterium | reverse complement strand
CTCGAGCAGCGCGTCGTACGTTCCGTCCGCAATAATTTCCTTGAGTGCGCGCTGCAGACGATCGCGCAGTGCCGCGTTGGTTTTCGCAACGGCAATGCCGTACGGTACGACGCCGAACTGACGGCCGGCGACCGCATATTTTTTGCCGCCCGCAAGTGTGCGCGCCAAATGCGAGACGACCGGATAATCGGAGATGTGCGCCATCGATCTCCCCGCCAGAAATTGTTTGAGCGCCTCGTCGTCCGTCGCGTACGCGAGGATGGTGATAGGATGCAGGCCGACACCGGTACAGCGCTTGGATTGCGCCGCGAGCGCGGCTTGCTGCGCCGTGCCGCGCTGAAGATCGACGGTCATGCCGCACAGGCTCGCCAAATTGAAGATGTGGTGCGGATTGCCGGCAGGTATCAAGATGCCGCTTCCGGCCAAAAAGTAATCGACGAAATCGGCCTGCCGCGCCCGCTCGCGCGTGTCGTTCATCGCCGAAATAACGAGGTCGTATTTCCCGGCGTCGAGCGCCGGCAGCAGATCGTTGAAGTCGTGGTTGATGAACCGCAGGCTCGTGCCCATTTGCGTGGCGAGCGCCTGCGCGAGGTCGTAGTCGAAGCCTTCGACACGCCTGGAATTGGCGGCATAAAACTCGAGCGGCGCATACGAGATATCCGATCCGACGCGAAGCGTTTGCTGCGCGGCCTTGGCAGTGAGCGGAGCAGCGAGCAGTACGGCAAGAACGGCAAAAACGACGGCCTTCATCACAACCTCCAACGCGGTTAGTATCGGCGCCGCGCCACAGCGACGTTAGTCACAAGGATGGCCGCCGCGGCCGATGAAGGGCTTTGCAATGGCCGCAACGCTCACCGATCATCCGTTCTTACGCGCATGCCGGCGCGAAGATACGGATTACACGCCCGTGTGGCTGATGCGGCAGGCCGGGCGCTATTTGCCGGAATACCGCCGCGTGCGCGATCGCTTCAGTTTCCTGGAGTTGTGCAAAGACTCGGGAGCCGCCGCGCAAGTCACCGTAGACACCGTGCGGCGCTTGGGCGTGGACGCGGCGATCATCTTCGCCGACATTTTGCTGCCGCTGGTGCCCATGGGCGCCGGCCTGACATACGAAAAAGGCGACGGGCCGCGCATTGCGCGCACGATTCGCAGCATGGCGGACGTCGACGCGCTGCATCCGGTCAGCGTCGAAGAATCGCTCGGCTTCGTGGCGCAAACCGTGCGCTTGGTACGCAAGGAACTGGAAAACGAAGTGCCGGTGATCGGCTTTGCCGGCGCGCCGTTCACCGTCGCATCGTATGCCATCGAAGGCGGCGGCTCGCGCAACTACGTGGCGACCAAATCGCTGATGTACAACGATCCGCAAACGTGGCATCGTTTTATGGATATCGTTGCGGACATTACCGTCGCGTACCTGAACATGCAGATCGATGCGGGCGCGCACGTCGTGCAACTCTTCGACAGTTGGGTCGGCGCGCTCTCGCCGAACGACTACCGCACCTACGTTCAGCCGCACTCGCGCAAAGTGATTTCCTCGCTGCGCGCCGGAACGCCCGTCATCCATTTCGGAACGATGACCGGGACGCTGCTTCCCGAACTGCGCGATGCGGGCGGCGACGTCATCGGTTTGGATTGGCGCGTGGAGCTCGACGAGGGCTGGAAACGGCTGGGAGATTCGGTCGGCGTACAAGGCAACTTGGATCCGGTGTTGCTGTTTTCCAACCGCGAGACGATCCGCGCCGCCGCGGCCGATATTTTGCGGCGAGCAAACGGACGCGCGGGACACATTTTCAATCTGGGGCACGGCATTTTGCCGGAAACGCCCGTGGACAACGTACTCGCGCTCATCGACGCGGTGCACGAACTGAGCCGCCGATGAGTTCGCGCACCGTCGTACTGCTTGGTTTCGGCGGCCCCACTCGACCCGAAGAGATTCGCCCGTTTTTGGACCGCGTGCTGCAAGGCCGGCCCGTTCCGCCGCAGCGGTATGAAAGCGTCGTCGACCATTATCTGCACATCGGCGGCAAGTCGCCGTTCAACGAACTCACGCAGCGTCAAGCCGACGCGCTCGCGCGGGAATTACGGCGGCGCGGATACGATGCCGCGGTTCTTACCGCCTACGTCAACGCCGCGCCGTTCGCGGGCGACGTGGCAGCGCAGTTGCAGACGCAGGGCGTGCATCCGATCGCCATCATTCTCGCCGCCCACCAAAGCCCCGCGAGTTGGGACAAATACGCGGGTTTGATTCCGGACGCGACGTACGTACCGCCGTACTACGAACATCCGCTGTTCGTACGGGCGAACGCGCAGCGCGTCCGCGATGCACTCGCCCAACTGGGGAAAACGTCGTTCGACGGCGTGGAACTCATTTTTACCGCGCACAGCATTCCGCAAGCAATGGCAGACCGCAGCCCGTACGTGCGACAACTCGAACGCTCCGCGCAACTCGTTGCCGCACAGGTCCAAGCACCGTCCTGGCGCATCGCGTATCAAAGCCGGAGCGGATCGCCGGCGGACAAATGGCTGGAGCCGGACGTTCGCGACGTCTTGCGGGCGATGCCCGCGCAAGGTGTGCATGAAGCGGTCGTGGCACCGATTGGATTTTTGTGCGATCACGTCGAGGTGCTGTACGATCTCGATGTGGACGCCGCGCAAGCGGCACGAGATGCGGGCGTACGCATGGAACGCGCGGCAGCGCTGAACGATCACCCGGACTTCATTCGCATGATGGCCGATCTCGTGGAGCAATGCGAAGCGTAGCGATCGCCGGTGCGGGCGTGAGCGGTCTTGCCGCGGCGCTGCATCTGCAGGACCGCGCGAAGGAACGCGGTTTCGAACTGGACGTGACGCTGTACGAACGCGCAGCGCGCACCGGCGGCTGCGTGCAGACGATCGAAGACAGCGGCTATACGATGGAACTCGGGCCGGATTCGTTGCTCGCCGAGAAACCGCCCGCACGCGAACTTCTACGCAGGCTGGATTTGGAAAGCGAACTGGTGGCGATGCGCCCCGAGTTTCGCGGCTCGCGCATCGTACATCACGGCCGCTTACTTCCGATCCCCAGCGAATTCCGGCTGTTCACGCCGAAGTCGCTTCCGGCGCTGCTTGGCAGCGGCATCTTCAGCCCGCTCGGCATCGCGCGCGCGGCGCTCGAACCGTTCGTGCCGCCGAGGCGAACGACGGACGACGAGAGCCTCGCATCGTTCGTGACGCGACGCTTCGGACGTGAAGTACTCGAACGGCTCGCGCAGCCGCTCATCGGCGGCATCTACTCAGGCGATCCGCAGCGGCTGAGTATGCAGGCTACCCTTCCGCAATTTCTCGAGATGGAACGCCGGCACGGCAGTTTGCTGCGCGCGATGAGCGCCGCAAGAAACACCGGCGCGCCGCAAGGCGCTGCACCGCAACTCATGAGTTTGCGCGGCGGCCTGCAAACCATCGTCGATGCGCTCGCACGGAATACCGCGGGTTGTCTGCGCGCATCGCGAGAACTGAGCACGCTCGAGCGCGACGGCGAGGGGTGGCAAATGGCGTTTGCCGACGGTTCCACCGCTCGCGCGGATGGAGTCGTACTCGCGCTGCCGGCATACGCTGCGGCGCGCGTTCTGCGCGGTGTCGACGCCCAACTCGCGGAAATGCTCGAAGGGATTCGCTACAACTCCATCGCGACGGTGAACGTCGCGTACGACGCCGCCGATCTTCCGCCGCTTCCGCCGTCCCCCGGTTTCGTCGTTCCGTATGTCGAGCACCGGCGCATTACGGCGGCAACGATTACCTCGCAGAAATATCCCAGCCGCTCGCCGCAGAACGGCGTGCTTCTGCGCGCGTTCATCGGCGGCGCACTGCAGCCGGAACTCGTCGAATTACCCGACGCCGAACTGGCACAGATCGCACGAGACGAATTTGCGCACCTGCTCGGCATCACCGCGCAGCCGCTGTTTGCCGTAACGCGGCGCTGGCTGCGCATGCTTCCGGAATACGGCGTCGGCCACGCCGCGCTCGTTGCGCACATCGAGCGCCGAGCAGCAGCCATTGGCGGGCTTGCGTTTGCCGGCTCCGCCTATCACGGCGTCGGTATCCCGGACTGCGTTGCTACGGGCTATTCAGCGGCCGAGCACGTGCTCGAAATGTGCGAAACCGCGAAAAGCGGGTAAGCTCTCTCTTAGCCGATTCCAAACTCGAGAATTCAGGAGGGCATCCATGCGTCACCTCTATGCCTGCGCCGCCGCGGTGCTGTCGATCCTCATGATTGCGCAAGCCGCGAGTGCGGCTCCGTACGCAGGCGCTCAATACGCGGGCATCATCACGACGTCGGTCAGCACGAGCAATGCAGTCGTCGGCCAAGCCGTCACGCTGCGCAACGTTACGTCGGAAGACGGCAGCGTGCGAGGCGGGACGATGTACGGCCGCGTTACGCGCGTCGTGCGCGCCGGTCAAGGCCGTCCCGCGCAATTGCAAATGACGTTCACTCGCTTGGTGTTGCCCAGCGGCGCGACGTACGCGATCAACGGCGTCGTCACCGGCATGCAGGCAAAGACCAAGAACAACGCTCTCAAAGAAATTGGCGGTGCGGTAGCCGGCATGATCGTCGGCAACATCATCGGCAAGTCGATCTTCCATGCCAGCGGCGGCATCGGCGGATTCCTCGGTGCCGCGGGCGGGTATCTCATCGCGAAGAACAACCGCGAAAACATGGACGTGCCGCAGGGTTCGGCCGTACGTGTGACACTGCGGACGGTTCGCCGGCAAGCCGGCCACTAACCGCGCAAAACGCAGTAAGTCGCTTCGAGGCGGCGAACAGTCGCGCATGAACAAGCGACTGTTCGCCGCCTTTTTGGCACTCGGACTTACCGCGCAAACGCCGCCGAATCTCGGCGCTCCTCCCGCCAGCGCCGTCATCGCGTATAAGCAGCCCGTCATCGCCATCGAACACGTTCGCGTGATCGACGGAACCGGAGCGAGCGCGCGGGCGGACCAAACCGTCGTCATCTCGCACGGCAAGATCGCTGCCTCGGGCCCGGCGTCGAGCACTTCGGTTCCAAAGGACTCGAAAGTTATCGACGGGCGCGGCTACACGGTCACGCCCGGCTTTGTCGGTACGCACGATCATCTGTATTACTCCAGCGGCGGCCCGCTGTTTATCGTGCGTGAAATGCCGTACAGTTTTCCGCGCATGTATTTGGCCGGCGGCGTCACGACGATCCGCACGACCGGCAGCGTGGAACCGTACACGGACGAACGCATCAAAGCAGCGGTTGATTCCGGCGAATTGGTTGGGCCGCACATCGATCTCACAACGCCGTACATGACCGGCTACGAGCCGGGCATCATCCAATTGGGCACGCTGCGCAGTCCGCAGGACGGGCGCCGCTCCGTCGACTTCTGGGCCAATCGCGGATTTACGTCCGTGAAGATCTATATGGAGATTCCCAAAGCGATCGCGCAAGCGGTCATCGACGAAGCGCACAAGCATCACATGAAAGTGCTAGCGCACTTGTGCTCCATCGGCTACGAAGAAGCGGCACAAATGGGCGTCGATAGTTTGGAGCACGGCATCTTCGTCGATACGGAATTCACCGCGGGTAAAGACCCAGACGAATGCAACGTCACCTCGAAGGCACAGCGCGAAGCTATTGCGTCGCTCGACGTCGACGGTCCCAAAGGCCGCGCGCTGATAAAGACGCTGCTCGCGCATCACGTCGCCGTCAGTTCTACGCTGGCGAACTTCGAGGGATCGATTCCGCCGCCCATGCGAGTGGAGCAGCGCATGCTCGACGTTTCGGACCCCGACACGATTGCCGACGTGACAAGAGTGCGCAAACTCATCCTCTCACGTCCCGCGTCCGCACGCGCGCTCAGCAAAAAAGAGTTCGACAACGACGTAAAGTTCGAGATCGCATTTTACCGTGCGGGCGGCTTGCTGACGCAAGGTCCGGATCCCACGGGCTACGGCGCGACGACGGCGGGCTTCGGTGATCAGCGCGACATCGAACTGCTCGTGCAAGGCGGACTCACGCCCGAACAAGCCATTCAAGTCGCAACGCTCAACGGCGCAAAATCGCTCGATCGCGATAAGACCATCGGCAGCATCACCCTTGGAAAGAATGCCGACCTCGTCTTGATTCACGGCGATCCCACGCACGACATCGACGATGTCGAGAACGTCGTAACAGTGTTCAAAGACGGCGTGGGCTACGATTCTGCGGCGATCATCAAGTCCGTAAAGGGAGTAGTCGGCAGGCAGTAGTTGCGCCGCGCGCGGGAACAATGCGCGCATGGATATCGATAAAACGCTTCGCGATCTTTCGCTATTAACCGCACGCCTCGTGCTGGGCGGATCGATTGCGGCGCACGGCGCGCAGAAACTCTTCGGCGTTATGGGCGGCCCCGGTCCAGAGAAGGCCGCGCAAATGATGCGTTCGCTCGGCTTTCCCGAGCACGAGCGCGTGGCGACGATGGCGTCGGCAACGGAGTTAACTTCCGGTTCATTGATCGCGCTCGGCGCAATGGGTCCGCTCGGCCCCGCGATGCTCGCGACGGTGATGCTCGTCGCGATCGAAACGGTACACCGGCCGAAAGGTTATTTCAATTCCGAGGGCGGCTTCGAGATGAACACGATGTACATCGCGCTCGCGCTGCTGCTCGCGAACCACGGGTACGGCGCATTCTCGGTAGACCAACTTACCGGCCTGGAGCGCCGCATGCGTCCGATGTACGGATGGCTCGGCATGGCGGGCGCCATCGGCGCCGCGCTCATGATGCTCGCGCAGCGCGACACGCAGCCGCACGTTACGCGCGGTGAAGCGCCGGCGGAGGAACAAGCGAAAAGCCCCGCATGATTGCGGGGCTCGCCGGCGATAATACTGCGCGGGTTACGATGCTTGGTGCCGCAACAGGTACGCTTTTGCGGCGTCGAATCGTTCTAGGACTTCGTCGAGCATTCCGATGGCCAAGTTGCATTTGCTGCACAGCAAGCCGCGGACTTTCCCGGTTGTATGGCAGTGATCGACATATATATACTGCAGGTAGACTGCGTCATATCGGGAGCGCTTGGACTTTTCGCATGCAGTCCAATGTTTTTTGCAGATTGCGCAAGATTGGCCTTGCTCGTCGAATAAACGCTCGATGTGCCCCATCGTAACGCCGTACTTTTTTTCAATCGTATAACGACGCTGAAGCTCACGCCTGCGGGCGCTCTTGTGGTAATATTCGCGATTCCACTTGCGGGTGCACTTTGGACAGCGAAGTATTCCGCTGCGCAAGACGTTCTTTTGCGTATTACATCGCGGGCAGATCGGTTGTCGCTTCATCGCAACAGCGTAGCGCGATCGCGTGCCATGGGTGTGGCACGTACAAAAAAGCCGTCATTTTTAAATGACGGCTTCAAAATTTGCCAAGGGGGAGAATCGAACTCCCGACACCGCACTTTTCAGGCGCGTGCTCTACCAACTGAGCTACCTTGGCACGGGCGACCGCGTTGGGTTCGGCGCGCAGGCCTCGTCCCCTTGTCGGTTCAACACAACGCAAGTGAGCGACATTTCAACCCTCGACGCATTCGCCGCTGTGGACATCCGAACTGGGACAATTGTCGCAGCCGAGCCGTTTCCCGAAGCGCGTAAGCCCGCGTATAAACTCGCCGTCGATTTCGGCGCGGAGATCGGCATCAAGCGTTCCAGCGCCCAAATCACCGTGCACTACGACGCTGACACGCTCGTCGGCCAGCAGGTGCTCGCGGTCGTCAACTTCCCGCCGCGCAAAATCGCCGGTTTCTCGAGCGAAGTGCTCGTGCTCGGCGTCCCGGATGCGGACGGCGCGGTCGTGCTCGTGACGCCCGATGAACCGGTAGCGAACGGCGCGCGCTTGTACTAAGCGGCCGGCGCGAGCCGGGCGAGCAGCCAGTCGAGCCGATCGGCGAACGCTTGCGGTATGTGCAAACTGTGATCCGCGTCGTATACGTAGAGCGCTTTCGGCAGCGGTGCCGGGGCAAAAAACTGCAACTGCTTGTCTGGCGCGATATATTCGTCTTTTTGCGAGAACTGGAAAAGATAGGCGCGCGCCTTAGACCGTCCTAGGTATGCGCCGGGATCGAGCGGCGCCATTTGCGCTTGATACGCCGGAATATCGGCGGGCTTCTTACCGAGCAAAAACCATTCGCTGAACGACGGATTACCCGCCATCAGCACGTAGTAGCTCGGACGCGAGTCAATGCCGCTGAGCACCGCACCGTACATCGCGCCGAAATCGTGCCCGACGTACGCAATGCGCTGCTTATCGACACCGGCCTGCGACTGCAATACGTCGAGGGCGCGTCGAAGATTTACGACTTGCGCAATGGAATCGCGATAATCCGTACCCGTTGAACGCACGCGCATGAACCAATGCGGCGTCGCCCACATTGCGTCCACGAGCAGCGAGGTAACGCCGTGCTTGGCCAATGCGAGCGCGTCCGGCTCGAACTCCGTGAGATTGGTCGTTTTCGGATCGCCCAGCCAATGGACGAAGAGCACGCCCGCGTGCTTTGCCGCATTCCCGCGAGGCGAAACAATCTCTGCATGAATGCGACCGCCCGCGGGCGCGGCAAACGTGACGTCTTGCCGAATCGCTGCGCCGGAAACGCTGCGATGCACGACCCGCACGTCGAGCGGAGCTTTCACGTCGTATGCAAATGCGGAAGCCGCCAGCGGATTCGCGGCGGCTCCGGTCGTCAGTGCACTGACGGTCACTAGTAGCGCGCAAAATGCGCGCGCGGCGTGGTGCAAGGGCCTACTCCTCGTTACAGCCTTCGTTATAGAATATGACACGTGGACGATTGGTATCAGTCGCGTCTTCCTCGTCGCTTTTCGCGCGAGTATCGCGCGGCTCGTCCACCCATTGCGGCCCCAAACCGAGGTCGCGCGGGTCTTCACCGTACATGCAGTCACCTCGCACCTCTATTCTACTGAAAATCCACGACGAACAGGTAGGAGCCCGAAACATTTTTACAATCGCGTTCCTCGGGCGCGTACCGGCTAGCACGTGCGGCGGCGACAGCCGCACGGTCAAGTTCCAAGGAACCTGTGGTTTGATAGATACTCGCGCCCACGACGTTGCCAGACGCATCGAGATCGACTTGCACTTTCGCGGTACCGGTGTAGCCGTCGGCATCCTCGGGACGATCGGCCGATTGTGTAATGAGCGTCTTGGCGGGAATGTCCGGCGCGCTGCACGCGGGTTTTGGCGTAGGCGTCGGCACGAACGGTGCTGCGGTTGGTGCGGCTGCGGGCCCGACAGTAGACGCGGGCGATGGCATCGGGCTGCCTGTCGGCTCGACCGGCGGCGCAGGCGGGCCGTGCGGATTGTTTCGTGAGTTCACGCGCGGAGGATGAACCGGCGGCTGCACAGTGGGGCTTTTATGTTCCGGTTGCGGCAACGCGGGCTTGGGCGTTGGCGGCGGCGGCGTGGGCGTGGGCGTGGGCGGCGGCAGGTGGATGATGTAGCCGTTGTCCGGTTTTTGGGGCGGTGCCGCCTTGGCGGGATGCGAGAAGATTATTGCTGCGACCACCAGATGCACCGCGAGCGAACCGGCTAGCGCGATGCGAAGAACCCGACCATTCGATGCTGCGCTCATGCCTGCATAACAAGCGGACGAGCCGCATCGTGACGCGGACTAGTTTAGCGATGCCGCGCGATAGCGTGCCGGAGAAACACCGTATGCGTGGTGCCACATGCGCCGGAACTGACGAGCATCGGCAAATCCGGAATCCGCGGCAATCGCTTCGATCGTCCGGTTCGGATCGGCGAGCAGCATTTTCGCATGCTCCAGGCGCAGGCTGCGCCGGTAGTCACCGATGGAAATGCCCGTTGCCTTTTGAAACGCGCGCGTGAGATTGCGAACGCTCATGTTCGCAACGCGCGCCAAGTCCGCAAGGTGCGCTTTTTCCGCTGGATGCGCGATAAGCCAATCCTGCACCGCGTGAATCGCCGGATCGATGTGCGAGCGGTACGCGAGGTACATACTCTCCTGCTTGTGCGCGCCGTCGCGGCGGATGTAGACGACCAGTTCTCGCGCAACACGCGCTGCAATGGCCGGCCCGTGTTCGCGTTCGACGAAATCGAGCGCCATGTCGATGCCCGCGGTGATTCCGGCGCTCGTCGTGATGCAGCCGTCGCGCACGTAAAGTTGGCCGGTCAACACGCGCGCTTTGGGAAACGCCTGCTGCAATTCTTCCGTACGTTTCCAGTGCGTCGTACACGACCGCTCGTCGAGCAATCCCGCGCGCGCAAGCGCGAATGCGCCGGTGCACGTGGCGAAGATGTGCGCGCCGGCCGCATACGCCGCTTTGAGCCAGCGGGCGAGCCGCTTGGGCGGAGCGCTCTCGTGCACCGGATATCCCGGAATGAAAATCAGATCGCCGGCGCGCGGCTGGGGAAGCGCGCCGAGGCCGCCGAGCACCAATCCTTGCGCCGTCTTCGCCGACTGCACGGCCGCGCAGTGCACGATGTCGTAGATATCGCCGACAAACGCGTTCGTCTCGTGCAGCGCCTGCAGCGGGCCGGCAAAGTCGAGCACTTCACAGTGCTGAAAGTAGACGAATAGTGCGCGCCGCTTCATGCAGCGGTATTGGCCAATTCCGCGGTCAGGCCCGCTACCGTCGAAATCCGGGCAAAGCGCCGGCGCAACGCGTATTCGGTGCGCTCCCGGATGGCGTCGGTTCCGAGTTCTTCTCCGGGTGCGTCCAGGTTTGGAATAGGAAATGTCATCGTGGCCTCTGTTACAAAATCGACGGCATAGCCGAGATCCGCGGCGACGCGAGCGGTCGTTTCGCAGCACTGCTCCATCTGAATGCCGGTAATCGTCACGCGGCGGACACCGGCGTGGAGCAACAGCGCGCCGAGGCCAGTGCTGGTGAAACAGTTACGCGTGTTTTTCAGCAGCACCGGCTCTTCGGCGCGTTGCCGGATGAAGTCCATGAGTTTGATGTATGGACTGTGCGGTTCGAAGTACGGATCGGGATCCGTGTGCAAAAAGTAGATAACGGGCAGTTTTGCGGCGCGATACGCCTCGATGAGCGTGGACACGTTACGTTCGAAGTCCAGGTTGTTCCGGCGTTCCCAACTGGGGCGCGCCTTGAATGACTCCTGCGCGTCGATGACCAGCAGGGCAGACTCACGAATGGAGATATGTGCGGGATCAAGCATGAGCCAAGGGTAGCGTCGATTCCGGTTGGCCGGCAGAGACCGCCACGCCGCATACCGGACATTTCGGGCCAACATCACCAGGCTCCGCGTCACAGCGCCGCAAAGTACGCGTCAGACGTATGATGATGCACGCTGTTCTTCTCGCCGCGCTTACCTGCGGCATGCGTTCAACCGTTCAGAGCGCCGAGGCGCTGCTCTCAAAAGCCGATACAGCCATCGCTCAGCACAGCCCCGCAACCGCGAAGACCGACTACGACGCGGCGATGAGCCAACTTCAAACGACGCAGTGGTTTACAAGCGACAAGAGCTGCGATCCGCGCTATACGCTGGAACGGTACACTGCGATCCTGCACTCGCTGGACGTCGCGATGAACGCGGGCATCATGGCGCCGTCCGATGCCTACAAGCACATGAACGATATGCACAACGGACTTTTCAAAGCGCTTCCGCCCAATGCGTCCGAATTCTTCGCGCGCAGCTATCCGGAACTCAGCAAACACGAGTGGCAATACATCAGCGCGATCGACGCTTCGGTCAACGCACAAAAAATTGCAGAACACAACCCGCAAGGTCCGAATTGCCAGCCGCCCAACGTTGATGCGGACGTTTTGGATCAAGCGCAACCCGAGTTTCCGGATGCAGCGCGCAATATGAAGGGCACGCTGCGGGCCGTGATTACCGTAAACGTGTCGGCCGACGGCCAAATGACATCCGCTACTGTACTGCAGTCGACGGGAAATCAAGCGCTGGACCAGGCCGCTTTCGCCGCCGCACGCCAGTCCACGTATTTGCCTGCGGTGAAAGACTGCAAGCGCGTTCCGGGCACCTATCAGTTCACAGTGACATACGAACGCGACTGATGGGGCGTTGGTGAAACTGCTGATTCCGTTCCTCGCACTGATTCTTCTGGCGGTATCTCCACCGTGCGGGACGCCGGCGGCTTCATCCGCGGGCGAATACGGCTTCAACGAGCCGGCGCCAAGCGAAGTGGTAACGGTGAACCGCAACGTAATAACCGTTGATCAGGCCTTGGGCGACCGCATGTTCACGACTATTGAAACGCGATACGAGGTGCGCACGTTAACGCTTCTCGCCTCCAAGCGCCATGCCGATTGCTGCGGAATGTACTGGGACTCATCGATAACGCGCAACGCCGACGGTTCCTACGATCTCGAAGCACAGATCGTGCCGGGACCCCACGGCAACGCGGTGTACAAAGAAAGCAAGCCGCATTTTCATCCCCGAGACAATGCCCCGATCATCGTCGGCGGCTTCTTCTTTACTCCGTGGATTTATCATGTGACTCACGCAGAACACGTAGCTCGAGTCCTGTTCGATCCACTGCGCGTGGAATACTTCGTCATCAGCGCGACCCAGCCATCGCCGTATCCCGACAACGTGCCAACGCGCGACAAAGCGTTGCGCATAAGCGCCGGCAATCAACAAACGATCCTGTGGTACGATCCTTGCACATTCGCTTTAGACGCATTCGGCGGCTATGGCGGCGCGGCCGTTCGCCGCGCACTGCTCGAGTAGCGTCGTGGACAACTACGATGCCGCGGAACTTGTGGAACGCCTCGCGCAAGCACTTGACGATGAGGATTACGCAACTGCGGGCGCTTGCCTTGAGGCCGACAATTCTACAGTCATTCGCAGCGTCGGCTGAGCTGGGCAGGAAGACCTTTGAGAGTGTTGTTTTTCGGCATGACATTTTCCCCGATGCGCCCCGAGAAATTCGATTCATCGATATTCTCACGCGTAACGGAGAAGAGTTTACGCTTGACCACACGATGCGGGTGGCGCTTTCAGAGCGGGGTTTGGTAAGCGGACTTCAGCTGACTTTTCCGCCCGGCGAGCGCGAGCGTCTTGCCGACTTTTTAAAAAGAACTGCGCGCGACTAGCGCCGGCCGCAAAGGACTTCGATCAACAGCAAATGCCGAAAATCACGGGGCTATCGCTTCAAACACTTCAAGACCGGCTGGGACCGCCGAATGGAAACCGCCTTAGCCGTGGTTCGGACCTTAGCCGGCACGCATTTGGCCTCAGGTGGGCGTGCTCATGTAGCGCAATTTCCGAAGCGAGCGATAGACCTATGCCGCCTGATCTGACTCCATGGGAACAAGAAATCTTCGAAAACGCGCCGCTACCACAAGGTAATTGGACGCTTGCACCTTGCATTGAGCACCGGAACGCGTTCGCAGATTTCAGGTCAGAACGCGACTAGATCATGGGGCCTTTTTAGAGCACGACGAGTTTCCGCCCGTCGATAACAGATCGCATCCAAAGAGATTGCGAAGATACATCGTGCGCAACATCCGCACCAGCAAAGAGGACTGACGGCAACCCACCGTTAAACGCGCGGGCGTGGAGGCCACGTTAAGGACTTCGCGGACATTTCTTGTACCGCGGCCCTTCGTACTATTCGCTGTACTATTCGTTTTGGCTGAGTCGGTCAAGGCGACACATCGCGATGTGTTGTGGGCCATCATAGACGGCGTTCTAGCCGCCTTTTTTGTCGTCGTATGCGCGGTAACCAGGCGCTGTACCAGTCACACTGCGTCGGATAGCATACCAGATCCGAAACGACGCATATGGCTGCAGTTGATAGCGTGCGCCGCCGTCTTCCTTGCGACGATGTTCGATGCACCCGGTTGGAACGTCATGCGCCAAGGCATCTTTGATACCGCCGCTCGTTACGTTAGCGAACCATACGCCAACGGCGTCGCGAATTTCACAACGTATTGCGTTCCGATAGCGGCAGTTCTTCTGCTTCTTGGCGTGCGGCCGGCGCAAATGGGATTGGGTAAGTTCGCGCGCGGCAGCCTGAAAAGCGCACTCACATGGCTGGTGCTCCCGCTGGCAATTTTTGCCTGGGCGCTCATCGCCGGCAAATTGACGATACCGTCGATTGCCGCCGTGTGGCTTTCAAATTTGTTGCAGAACGGCGTGAGCGAAGAATTTCTTTGGCGCGGCGCTATTCTGGGCCGGCTGCGCACCATTATGAGGCCGTCCGCCGCGATCGTAGTTCAGGCTCTGCTGTTTGGCGTCTGGCACTTGCATGCCGACGCGCGCGCATATCACGGGGATCCGCTGACCACTGTTGCGGAGATGATTGCCTCGCAGGCGCTCTTCGGCGTGGCTGCCGGGTACGTTACGCTCCGCACAGGCAACATCGCCATTGCCTCGGCGTTCCACCTGCTCTTCGATTCGCTGCAGGTGTTTCAGTAAGAACGAGAGGCGCCGGCCGCCCCTGGCCGAGCTAGGTTATAATGCTGGAGGCAGGATCGAGCGCTTCCCCGCTCGGTGTATTACCCTGCCCTTCATCGACGAAGGAGCTCACATGCATAAATCCCTTCGGATGTCCCTGGGCTGCCTAATTCTGTGCGCGTCTCTGGCCGTACCCGCTTCCGCCTACTGCCGCGTGTCTTGGAGCGAGGTCACGGTTTACAACTACTCCAAATCGTGCGCCTGGTTTACGGCGTACTGGTCGTACAAATCGGAAGCGCACTGGCGCATCAGCGCGGCGCGCTGGGTTGCGCCCAACGGCGAAACGCGATTTAGCGAAACGTTCAACAACCCCGCTCTTGGTCCGCAATGGAGAATACGCGCGGAGGTGCGATCCAAAAACAACGGCGCATGCCGAGGCAGCGGCGGAGATCCGGACATCTCGACACAGTTCAACCTGTACCAAGGAAACACAGGAAATGGGCTTACAGGAATCCGCTGTACGTGCCGCGCCGTGGTCAGGCTGAATTATGCCGGTTATACCGGACCGGACTACAAGCTCTCGCACCAGCTATGGTCCTGCAACGGTTTCCAATAGTCAGCGATTTTGCGGGCAACAATCGAAGATATTGCAAGCCGTACAGCATGCAAGCCCCGCCTTTAAGCAACCGCGAATTGGAAAGCACAGGTAGTGAGTAAAGCATTTAAGATGAGGTGTTGCGATCCGTAAGACACTTCAAGGTGCTATACTGGACTACAGCTACATTAAGCTGGGAAAGTCACCTCATGTTTGTACAAGTGATTCACAACATCACCGATAAAACTGTTTGGAACCAGCGCACGGCGGATTTTGAAAAGCAAGGATTTCCGAACGAATTCACGCTACATTGCAGCGGCACGTCCTCGGACCGCACAAAAGCTTTCTGCCTTTGGGAAGCCAAATCGGTAGCCGCTCTATCGTCGTTCTTGGATAACGCCACCGCAGGCGCGGCCCAAAACACCTACTACGCGATTGATGAAAATGCACCGGCTACGCGTCTGCCGGGCAGCGTCGTAGCCAGATAGACGATTCGACTCCACCGGAAAGACAAGGAAAAAGCCCCGAATCTGATTCGGGGCTTTTTAAAATGGCGAAACTGCATATCGACACGTCTCCCGGCAGCCGCCAATAACAACAAGGGCATGAAGTCGAATTCCAATACGTGCGGCAAAACCCGTCGTTTCGCAGCGGAACGGCGCTGCGAACCTGCGAAAGACCGGGGGTGATATTCCCGCTCGTTGCAGCTATGAGCGTTGCCCCCAGCGTGCAGGTCGGTTCGGTCGTCAGTTATCCGCAGGCCGTTACTGGGGCCTGGGAACAGCAAATCGCTGGCAAAATCGTCGGTTTCAACATCGAGATACGCACGGCAACGCAAGGCTTGCCGACCACGATCGCGGGGGCCGTGCAGCGCGTCGATTATATCTGGATAACGACCTACGTCCGGCGCGATCAGCGCTCGCAGCGAACCTTCTGGAGCTCACAACTTCCGGCTCAGTTTTCGTGGGAGCAGAATCACTTAGTTTTGCGTGAGCCTGCTTCTGCGGCTAACGATTCACAGCCAGTCGCGCTCGACCTACGGTTCGATCCCGCACACAGCGAGTGGCGGGGACGGTTAGGCAACGCCTGGTATGACGGCAAGGTCGCGCTTACGCGGCCTTTCGTGCCGCACGTCGGCTTTACCATCATCGGCGATTGGATCTGGGGCGATCCTCGCGGCGACTTCACATGCAAGCATATCTCGCTTGGCGCTGACAGCGCGTTGGTTGTTTGGAGCGACATCATAAGTCTGTTTGGGAACGTCGTTTACCCAAAGGGTACGGTTGCGCCACGCACTGCTTCCGAGTGGTACGGCGACCTAGATATGGACTCCGAGGTGAAATATGTTGGCACCGACATGATGTTCTTCACTGGAACGAAAATGAGTGGCGCACTCGTCGTCGGCGCTGTAAACGCACGCGGCGACGCCTTCACGGGCGAATACGCCCATTTTGGAAACGGCGTTACGAACGGAAAGACGTTCAACCCCTTCTCCTGGCGGCGAACAACCTGGAACTGTAGTACGTGATCATTTGAAAAGAAAAAGCCCGGCGCATTGCACCGGGCTTTTCGAATGGCGACGCTGGTGGGACTCGAACCCATGACCTCCGCCGTGACAGGGCGGCGCTCTAACCAACTGAGCTACAGCGCCATCGCCATTGGACCGGCGAGCACTATTGGCACTCCGCCGGCCGGTGACCTCCAAGACGAAATGGTGGGCACGGTTGGGATTGAACCAACGACCCCCCGCGTGTGAAGCGGATGCTCTCCCACTGAGCTACGCGCCCATTTGCGTCCGAGGACCGGGCTATTTTACGCTAGACCGCCCTCACCTGTCCAGCGACCTTGCTCGCCTGGGCGGCATGCGCGGCGAAGAGAGCGGCATGCTGGAAGACTTTCCTCTTATCTCCCGGTTCAGCGTGCCGTTCGCCGACGTGGACATGATGCGCCACGTGAACAACGTCGCGTACATCCGCTGGACGGAAACCATGCGTTCGGAATACTTCGCGCAGGTGATGAAGGTGCCGATCAACGGCGATCACGGCATGATTCAGGCGACGATCAACTTCACGTACGAGCGGCAACTCGTGTATCGGGAGCAGATTGCCGTCGGGTGCCGCATTCCGCGTATCGGAAACAAGTCGTTCGACTTCTCTTACGAAATTTGGAGTGAAACGCACGGACATCGCGCCGCGCACGGCATCACGACCATGGTCGCGTTCGACTTCGTCTCCAACCAGACGATCGCCGTGCCGCAAGCCTGGCGAGACGCCATTGCGGAGTATGAAAGCGGTCCCCAGCGGATATACAGATAACGTGGAACTTCTGACCTTCGGGCACGGCACGCTCACGCAAGACGAGATCGCGGGGCTGGTAAAGCGCGCCGCTATCGCACGCGTCGTCGACGTGCGCACTGTGCCGAAGAGCCGCGCCCACCCGTGGGTGTGGAGCGACAAGATGGCCGTTTGGGTTCCCGCGGACGCGGGAGCGGAGTACGTCTGGGAGCGCGATCTCGGCGGATTCCGCACCCCGCAACCGACCTCGCATCACACGGCTCTGCGCAATCCGTCGTTCCGCGGCTACGCGGATTATATGGAAACCGAGCGTTTTCTGAGCGCGTTGAACGCGCTGATCGATTCGCTGCCGCATCGCAAAACCGCCATCATGTGCTCCGAAACGCTGTGGTGGCGCTGCCATCGCCGTCTCATCTCCGACGCCGCGGTGCTGCTGCACGGAGTCGACGTGCAGCATGTCATGCCGAATGGGCGCACGCAGCCCCATGCGCTTACGCAAGGCGTGCGACGCGCGGACGGCACGCTGCGATACGACGGCCAGGCGGCATGAGCGCAGCCGAAACGCTAACCGATCCCGTCGCCTCTGCAAAGGCGGCGGGACTTCGCTACGTCAGCGACGAGATGCCAGGCATCGCGCGCGTTTCACGCGGCAAACACTTTGCCTACATAGCGCCGGACGGCAAAGACATTACCGACGAGAAAGAACTTGCGCGCATCAAAGCACTCGCGGTGCCGCCCGCCTATACCGACGTGTGGATTTGCCCGATTTCAAACGGACATTTGCAGGCCACCGGTCGTGACGCACGTGGACGCAAGCAGTATCGCTACCACAAACGCTGGCGCGAGATTCGCGACGAGAACAAATACGGGCGAATGATTGCGTTTGCGCAAGCCTTGCCCGCAATTCGCAAGCGAGTCGAAGCGGATTTGGCGTTGCCGGGTCTATCGCGCGAGAAAGTGCTGGCGACCGTGGTTCAGTTGCTCGAAACCACCGCGATTCGCGTTGGAAACGACGAGTACGCCAAAGATAACGGCTCCTACGGCCTGACGACACTTCGAGACAAACACGCGAAGGTCGAGGGCTCCAAGGTGCGCTTCTCCTTCCGCGGCAAAAGCGGCATCCGCCATGCCATCGACTTACGCGATCGGCGCCTTGCACGCATCATTCGGCAGTGCCAGGACCTGCCCGGCCAGCAGCTCTTTCAGTACGTGGATGACGACGGCGCCACGCATGCCGTAGATTCATCCGATGTGAACGAGTACATCCGCGCGATTTCGGCTGATGATTTTTCCGCAAAAGATTTCCGGACGTGGCTGGGCACCGTCACATGCGCAACGCTGCTGGCGCAGCAAGAAGATGCAAGCACGCAAACCGAGCGCAAGCAGCGCCTGGCCGCGGTCATCAAAGACGTTGCCATGCGTCTCGGCAATACGCCCGCGGTTTGCCGCAAGTGCTACGTGCATCCGCATGTGCTGGAGGCGTACATGGAACATGGCGGGCTGCGCATGGAGCAAGTCATGCGTCATACCGAAGGGCTGCTCGCCGAGGAGCGCTTCGTCCTTGCTCTGCTGCGCGAGCGAGCGAAAGAAACGGAGAGCGACCGAACCGTCCGGCAATTGAAGCAATCTTTGAAGGGACGCAAGAAGAAAGCGGCGTGATAGCCGCCCTCACGCTGCTCGCCGCACTCGGGTCAACGCCCGTGGTTCGGCATCCGGTCACGACGACGAACGCGCAAGCGCAGGCCTCGTTCGATCGCGGGTTGCGCCTGCTCTACGCGTATAATGGCGAAGCGGCGGCGCTTGCGTTTCAACAGGCACTTCGAGACGATCCGCATGTGGCAATGGCGGCTTGGGGCGAAGCGCTAGCGGCGGGTTCAGACGTCAACACGCCGCTCACGCCGGATCGCTTCGATCGTGCGCATGAAGCCGCGGTGCGAGCGCAGTCGCTGGAAGTGTACGCATCGCCGGAGGAGCGTCAATATATCGACGCGGTCGTGCAGCGCTACGCGGGAACGTACGCGCAGCACGATGCCGACGAGGCGCAGTACCGCGCGGCGATGGCGGCGCTGGTTGCATCGCATCCGCTCGACGACGATGCGGCCATGCTCTATGCCGAAGCGTTGCTGGAGCATACCGGCGTCGAACATCCGGACCCGCAAGCCATTTCGCTCATCACGCTAGTGCTCGCGCGCGATCCCAATCATCTGTTCGCAAACCACCTGTGCATGCACGCGTACGACTACGCGGCGGATCGCGGCGCCGCATTGATTTGCGCCGATCGCGTTGCGCGGTGGACGTTTACGCCCGCCGAAGAACACCTCGCACATATGCCGGCGCATACGTATACCGAAGCCGGTGACTACGCCAAAGCGCTGGCCGCCAGCGAAACGGCGTGGCGGTTACGCGAGCAGTGGGATGCGCAGCCGAATCCGCCGTTCAAACTGCGGTACGGGCCACACGATGCATACACCGGCTGGACCAACGCCATGATGCTCGGCGATCTGCATGCATCCGAAGTGTGGGCCGCGCGCGTGGGCCGCGAGTATGAAGGCAGCGACTTGTGGGCTACATGGGCGCGTTTCGGGTTGTGGCAGCGCATCGCGTCCTCGAATGCGACGAACGAGTTTTATGCGCCGCTTGCGCGCGGACTTGCGGACCTGCACTTGGGCGCAGTCAGCGATGCTCGCAAAATGCTCGCGCTGTACGGCAACGTGGACGGCGATTTCCGCTGGCTGCTCGCCGCAGCCGTCGACGAGCACGACGGCAAGACCGCGGCGGCAGTGGATGCCTTCAATCACGCCATCGCCTATCAGCAGCGCGAAGACGGCGCCGAGCAACTGCCGGTTTTTCCGGCAGGTGAAATGCTAGGCGCTTTCTACTACCGGCAAAAGCAGTTCGAAAGTGCACAAGACGCCTTTACGGCGGCACTGGCGCTGTATCCCAACGATCCGCGCGCACTGTACGGTCTGGCGCTGGCGCAGCGCGCGCTGGGGCTGGCAGTAAGTTCGCAGCAAACGATGAAAGCCTTCACGAGCATATGGACAGAGCCAACACCGCCGAATCTCGGGGATCTGTAGGCGACCCGCCGCGCATTACCGCGGCGCTGGTTGATTTTTGCTTGCACGTCGACGAGCATACCGAAGTACGTCTGCTGCGTGCGGACGATGCCGACGTGCTCTACGACGTGACCATTCGCAACCGCGAGTCATTGGCGCCGTGGATGTCGTGGATGGACCGGGTCATCGACGTATCCGATACGTACGCGTTCCTGCGCAGCGCTGAAAAAGAAGCGTACGAGCACAGCGCTTTCAAGGCCGGAATCTGGCGGCAGGGCAGCCTCATCGGCTGTATCGATTTGCATCAGATCGACTGGCTCAACGGCAATGCGCGTGTCGGTTATTGGCTCGACAAAGACTATACGGGTCACGGCATCATGACGCGCGCCGTACGTCTGCTCGTGGAATACGCGTTCGAAGCGCTCGATCTACACCGCATCGAAATTCACGTCGCAACCGAAAACTATCGCAGCCGGCGCATTCCCGAACGCCTGGGCTTCACCTTGGAAGGCGTCCTGCGCCAAGTGCAGCGCCTGCGCGGCGCGTATTACGACCACGCGCTGTATGCATTGCTGCGCGATGAGGACGTCCGTTAGGACGTCCTCATCTTGCGCGCCAGATTTGCGAGCATGATGCTCGCATACTCCGCGCTGTCCGCTATCCGGCCGCGAATACTGCTACTTCGGCCGCTCTCCAGCATCCTGATGATGCGGGCGCGCGCGGCTTCGGCGTACAATTGTTCGCGGCGTTGATCGATGTGAACACTCAACCAGTGGTCCATTGAAACGCCTCCTAAAGCAAATGAAAAAGCCTCCGAGAAATCCGCGGAGGCTTTCGAACGATTGGCTGCGGCTAACCCTAAGGTGCCGAGCCTCGATTCGAAATATCTCCGCGCCGCATACCTCCGCCGATCGGATTGACGGCGGTACGCGGGAGCAAAAATACACGCGACTGCTGCAGGCGCATGGTGCGTTGTGCGGTGCAAATCATAACTGCCGTCTCTCCTTTCTTCGAATGTGTACGTGCGGTGACAAGAAAAGTTTCCTAACGATACCACGCGCTTGCTTTTATTGTCAAACGTCGCAATTGCGTTGGCGTGCGCCCGCCACTTAACACGAAAAGACGCTGGGAATTACTTTAAAAAGCCGTGCGTCGCGCCGCGCGGCCAAGCCAAAAGTGAGGTAGTTCTCGTGAATAATTCAACAACCCTGACCCGTCCGCCGCAGCAGCAGTGGACTGAGGGCGGGCCGGTCAAAACGGTCATAGAGAGCACCGAAGTCCAGCGCCAGGAAGCCACCAGTGAAGCACGTATCGGCGACCCCGGCGCGATGGGGCTCTTCGGTTTTTGCGTAGGCACCGTCGTTATCGCCTGGGTTCTGTCGGGCTGGGCCGCGATGCCGGCGTCGCTCATTGCAGCCGTGCCGTCGTTGTTCGTGTTCGCCGGCATCGGACAATTCATCGCCGGTTTATACGCCTTCTCGCGCACGAACTCGTGGGCCGGCACCGCGATGTGCTCATACGGTGCGAACAACGTCATCCTCGCGATGTTCATTTGGATGCAAGTCGGTGGGTTGATCCCGCGCACGCCGAGCAACATGCTGCTGCTCGCAGTCGATCTGTTCTGCATGGGATACATTTCGCTCGCACTCATGATCGGCGCGTTGCGTATGAATCTGACGTACGTCCTTATCGCCGCGATGCTGGTCGCCGGCTACACGCTGCCCGGCATCCAGTTCTTGGGCGCGGCCCGCGAACTGGGCATCCTGGGCGGGTACTTCCTGCTGGCAGCCTCGTTCTTCGCCTTCTACGCAGCGACGGCGATGATTGTAAACAGCGCCTGGCAACGGGAGATGGTCCCGCTGTTCTCATTGCGCAAGTAACTTTCGCTCCCGTGGAATAAAGGGCCCCGAGCCGTCCAGGCAAAAATCGTTTGACGGCCACGGGGCCCTTTGCTATACTCTGCCGGTTCGCCCCGACGGGCAAAACGCACGGGCGGTTAGCTCAGTGGGAGAGCGCTTCCTTGACACGGAAGAGGTCAGAAGTTCAATCCTTCTACCGCCCACCATTTTCAAAACGCCGATTGTCGTTACAATCGGCGTTTTCCATTTCCTCAAAGGCCGGCCGTTGCGATCTGCACGTCACCGTACCGCCTCGCCGCGGGCGCAGCAGATCGCCACTGCTCCAACAGTTCGCGCGCCAAACCCATAGGGCACGCGAGCCCGAACGATCTCAGTGCGTCGTTGGTGCCGAACGGGTGATCGTGGCCGTCCGGTGAACCGCGGCTGCATGCGGCGCACAGCGGCCGCGTATTGGCTGTCCAATCCTCGGCGGCAAAGACATTTCGCTCAAAGAGATCGATGAGCGCTATCGAGTCACGATTATCCGCACACTCTACGTCTACGGTAAGCGTCGGAATTTCAGAAACGCTCCAGCGTGCAAGCACGTCAAACACCGGATAGCGCCGGCCAGCGACTTCACGTTCTCCATTCGGTGCGCCATCGTGTAAAACGGTGTCTCCCCACCGATAGCCGGCGTCGGGAAACGGAATATTCCGAATAATCACGCGCGCCGGATCGATGCGTTCACCCCAAACGACTTCGTTGTTCGGCAAGCGCACCGGAGTGCTGCCATAGTTGAGCGCGAGAGGATCGCTGCCTTCCTCTATATCCGGCAAACCGTAACCGCGCCACGCGGCGCGAGCAAGCCGCCAA
>JBKPMZ010000103.1:0-2150 GCA_046732415.1 Vulcanimicrobiota bacterium | reverse complement strand
GTATACGCTGACCGGCGACCCAAGGGATTGTACCTCCACCCAAAGGGAAAGACCCGGCGGAACTAACTCCGCTTGGGCTACCTACTGATCGAACCGGGCCGTGGTTTCACGCCGGCGCGCGCTGGGCGGTAGAAAGGTACTTGGTGCTCGCGTCCGCGACCTCTCTGGCGCTAGATGCGGCAGCCCAGGCGCCGGCGATTGCGTGCGACCAGGGCATACACCGGCAGACCGGCGACGCGAACCGGCGGCAGACGCATGATGCTGCCCACGAGGCGCCATTTCGGAAGATGCGCGAATGCCGCCGCGAAGGCATCGTAGCCGCGGTGGAGTGTTTGACCGTCCCACGCGTACATCGCCGCATCCAAGTCTGCTGACTGCAAAAAAGCCGGAACGGCGCCCGCAAACGCGTTCGAGTCGTATAGTTCGATGACGTCCGTGCCGTCGAGACGCTTGAGCAAACGCATCGCGCGCCGGCAGAGCAGACAGAGCCCGTCGTAATAGAGTGCAATTCGCACGAAGTTCTTCTCCGAAGTGCAGCGCGAGTTTGCGGAGCTTCGCGCGCACACCTGCACGAAGGTTTGACTGCTTGCTGCGCCAATGCAACCGCGACGTCTTCAGCCTTCGAGAGGAAGTGCGCGTGCGCGTTGCGGATTGCCGTTTCTTGGATCCACAAGTGTCTCGTCGCATTTCGGCCTCGCCGAGGGCACTGACCGTAGCATGCCTCGTTCAGCAGCAGATCCGGCGCCAGGTGCGTTTGGAAGACGCAGCCGGTGCGGTCAGTATGGATCCCAGCGCCTTCAGCCGCTTCTTCAAGGCGAAAACGGGTGTGACGTTCGGACACTACGTGCGGGCAATCAAGATCTCGCACGCGGCGCGCATGCTGGAGACGAGCGACGCGCTCGTCTCGGAGGCAGCCGCGCATTTCGGCTTCGCGAGCGTCGCGACGTTCATTCGCGCGTTCAAGAGCGTCACGGGAATTACGCCATCGGAATACCGCAAGCGCCGCTTGCAGTATCTGGCGGGCCGTTCCGGTGAGGCCCGCCGACGCAGAGCGCCGACGGGCGTGCGCGCAGCTCGTTGAGGATAACCGCTTCCTGACCGAGCCCGTGCGATGGCGGATCGGGCATCATTCGAGCGCTCGCGCCGCCGCGCAGTTCATCGGCTCGCGTTTGCACGGGGAGATCAGCCTCGAGGAGATCGCCAGCGCCGTGCACATGAACAAGCACGCGCTGTGCAATTTTTTCGCGCGTTCCGTCGGCATTACGGTGTTCGAACTCGTGCGCACGATGCGTATATACTGCGCCGTACGCTTGCTTGAAGCGACGCGCATGCCGGTTTCGGCGCTCGCCCGAGCTGCCGGCTACGAAAGCGTGTCGAGTTTTTCGCGCGCGTTCAAAAGCGTCACAGGAGTCTCACCGCGCAACTATCTCCGGCGGCATTGTTCAGAGATTCACCATTCGATTGCCAAAATTGACGCCTCGCGATGGTCGCGCGCGCGAACGTGCGTACCTGCAGCGCACTCGGCGTTTCGCCGGGACATGCACACTAGATTCGACACATAGGAGTCGTATGTTTAAAGAGAAACTCGGGCGCGCTCTTCCGGCCGCCCTTGCAGCCCTGCTGATCGCGAGCAGTCTGATGACCTCGGCTCGCGCCAGCGTGGCGTTCAGCCCCACGAGCCAATTCTCCGGCGGACACGCCCGTACGTCGCTCAGCTGCCCCGACGCTTGCGCCGGCTGGATCGCCGCAGGCGCGGCAGTCGTTGCGGCTGGAGCCGAGGTCGTTTCGGCTGCTGCGGCAACTGCGGGCGCGGCCGCCGCGGAGTCGGTGGTCATCATCGTGATTTTGGCCGACCGGCATCGCGGACACGCGCTGAGTGCCGCTCAGCGCACGCACATGGCGGAATCGCTGGATCACTAGACCTGGACGTTAGACCCTAGGCACTGGCGGCGTGATGGCGCCGGTTTGGCGCCATCACGCCATGCTGCGGAGGCAAAAATGGCAATAGCGCTCGCGAAGCGACGGTTCGATTTGCGGAAAACGCTGTGGTGGGCAACGTTCGCGCTGTGCTGCGCGGTGTTCGTGCTGCACTTCACGTTCGTCGAAATCATGAATCTGCCGACGAACCCGATCAAGCTGCAGTATTACGA
>JBKPMZ010000102.1:0-1395 GCA_046732415.1 Vulcanimicrobiota bacterium | reverse complement strand
GTCAAGATTCGTTCACTTACGCGGCCAGCGATGGCGTCGCCTCCGCCAATGCAACGGTCACGCTCAATACCCAGTACAGCATCCTCTCGCTTGATGACCTGACCAAGCCGGCCTTGGGCACGGTGCAAGCCGGCCTGCAGGTTCTCGGCAGCTCGCAAGGAGCTGCCGGCACGGCGCAAAATCTCTCCGTCAGTTACGACTCCGTGGCGGGACAAGGCGATGCCGTGATCGAAGCGTCCGCAGGCTTATCCAACCCCGCCAATGTGACTGAGACGGTGACCGCCTCGCTCACCTTCAATGGCGTGGCGCAGTCGAACGTTTATTTCACCATGGCCAATCTCGGGCAGGCCAATGCAACCGTCCACCTGGCCGAACAGGTTGATACCTCGAGTCTCGCCACCGGCCGGTATCCGTTCTCGCTCACGATCACCAGCCCCGACATGGCGGCGCCGGCCACCATCAATGGTTTCGTCAACGTGGTGAACGACTCGGCCAGCCCGGTCGGCAAGGGCTGGAACATCCCCGGCGTACTGCGGCTGTTTTCCAACAGCGTCAGCGGCGTTCCAGCCGGCATGCTCCTCTCCACCGGCGCCGGCCAAGGGTGGTACTTCACGCAAGGCGCCGGCAGCACGTACACGTCGCCCGCGGGTCCCTATGCCTTTTCGACGTTGACCTCCGTCACCGGCGGCTGGCAACTCATCGACCAGCACGGCACGACGTTCAACTTCGATTCCAGCGGCTACTTGACCAGCCGCGTGGAACGCACGACCGAGACAACCACCTATGGCTATACGAGCGGCCTCTTAACTTCGATCAACGACGCCTTCAGTCGATCGGTGTCGCTGGCCTATAGCAGCGGGCTCCTGACATCGATCACCGATTTCGCGGGCAACGTCACTAGCTTCGGCCACGCGGGTTCCAATCTCACGACCATTACCCAGCCTAATCCCGGCGGCGGCGCGCCGGTGTGGACGTACGGCTATACCGACAACTATTTGACGAGCGTCACCGATCCGACGAGCGCCCAAACAAGCTATTCGTACGATTCATACGATCGCCTGAGCGGCGTCACGCTCACGGCAATCGCATCTCGATCCTGGCTCAGTATTGCAAGCCGCTTGAATTGGACAAGGGCCTTGCTTTGATTCCTTCGTGGAGGGCATTTCACGTTCACGGAGGGTTCATCAATGTCGCAGCGACTGGTCGCCGTTTTCACCCCGTTTGAAGATCTTACTGATCCTCGGGTCGAGCGTTCGCGCCAACATGAGTTGTTCGACTTGGTCGTGGTCGCACTCTGCGCCACGCTGGCTGGCTCGGATACTTGGGCGGACATTGAACGCTTCGGCAAAGCGCGAATCGAGTGGTTGCGAACGTTCCTGCGGCTGGAAAACGGCA
>JBKPMZ010000101.1:0-16467 GCA_046732415.1 Vulcanimicrobiota bacterium | reverse complement strand
CCAATTGTCTTACCTCGGCCGCAGTCGCGGCTGTACGCCATTCTATGCGCCAGCAGGCAAACACAAACTGATCTGCAGGCCGCGTCCGGGTGCGGCTGTAAACGAGGCGGCGTGAGCGTCGCCTCTTCCGCGCGCGGCGGTGTCGGACCGTATGCCATGCTCGCGGGCGCGCAAGTTGCCGTAGGTGCAGCCGCGATCTTCGCGCGCTTCGCGCTCGGCGGCGCGCCGCCGCTTGCGGTAAGCGCGTGGCGGCTGGCGATTGCGGCGCTCGTGTTGTTGGCGATTGCATTGGGGCGGAGGCCTCGATACCTCGGCCGTGCTTCGACGCAGCCCTGTGCTGAGGTATCGAAGCATCAGCATGACACGAACGCTGCGCTCATTTTTATCGGTGCGGGGATCGCGCTGGCGGTGCATTTCGCCACGTGGATTTCATCGCTCAACTACACGAGCGTTGCCGTTTCCACGCTGCTGGTTGCGACGACGCCGATCTGGACCGCACTGTACGACTCGCTTGTGCACAAACGCCACCTCTCGCCGGTTGCGTACGGTGCGTTTGCGGTGGGCGCGGCGGGGTTGGTGCTCGTCGTCGGATACAACACCACGCGGCCACCCATTGCGGGCCATCCATATCTGGGCGATGCGCTCGCAATCGCCGGGGCCATCGCGATCGGCGCGTACTTCATTTTGGTGCGCGAGGTACGTCAACAATTCGGAACGCGCGCGATTGTGACGCGCACGTATTCGTGGGCGGCGCTCGCACTGCTCGTCGCCTCGCTGGCGGCGCATCAAAACCCACCGGCATTCAGCGACGGAAAAGCCTGGGGCGGAATTCTTGCCATGGCGCTGATTTCGCAGCTTCTGGGACATACTGCGCTGAATGCCTCGCTGCGCTGGTTCACGCCGAGCGCCGTCGCGATGACGTCATTGATGGAACCCGTCACCGCCGCGATCCTCGCGCTGTTGCTCTTCGGAGAAACACTCACGCCGCTCGCGATAGGCGGCGGCGTGCTGGTTCTGCTGGCGATTGGTGCGTTTCTGCGCGAAGAGGCTAATCTTCCAGCATGAAGATCGCCGCGGATCCCGGTCCTGCGTTTGCGGCAATCGTCGGGCCGGCTTCGTAGACGTTCAGTTCCTTGAGCGGCGCGCTCAACTTGCTGCGCAAGTCGTCGGCGATCCGCTGACCGATCTCCGGCGCGTGCGCGTGCGTAATCGCGACGCGTGAGAGGTTCGGACGTTCGAGCTTGCGCGACATGATGCTCGCGAGCATCTGCTGCGCGAGATCCCACGACTTCACCGTGGTTTCGCTCTCGATCGCTCCGTCCGCGCTAATGCGTGTGACCGGAAAAAGATGCATCACCGTCCCAAGCACGAGCTGCGCTTTGTTGATTCGCCCGCTCTTGGCCATGAATTTCAAATCGGGATAGATCGCGTAGCCGTGCTGCGTTGCAATCCACTTTTGCGCGGCGGCGACGATCGTTTGCGCGTCTACGCCCGTTTTGGCAAGGCGCGACGCGCCGGACGCAATGAGGCCTGTGCCGCCCGAGAGCGTTTTGCTGTCGACGACGTGCACTTTTCCACCGAATTGCGCGGCGGCTTGCTGCGCATGCTCGAACGTCTTGGAAACCTTCGATCCGACCGTGATGCAGACCACGTCGTTTCCCGCCTGTACGTGCTTGCCGAATACCGCGCCAAACGCGTCGGGGGATGGCGGCGCGGTAGAGGGCAGCTCGCCGTTCGGATCGAGTTTGCTATAAAACTCACTCAGCCGCAGGTCGACGCCGTCGCGATATTCCCGCGCTCCGAAGCGCACGATGATCGGGACGAGATCGATGCCCATCGACAGCGCCTGGGCCGGCGTGAGATCGCAAGTAGAGTCGGAAACGATGGAAACAGCCACGGTTAGTGATTCGGCGGTCCGGCGCGCGGCTTTGAGCCGCGCAACAAGGCTCGCTCCAGGCGGAGAATTGGACCGGTCCATTTGCAAGGAAATGGATGGTCCAGGCGGAAGGCGCGCCGCATGACCACCGCCATCAACACGCAGCCCCTGCCGGCCGCAGCGGCCCCGACGCCCGAACCCGACCCGCACGAAACGCGCGAGTGGGTCGAGGCCATGCAAGGCGTCCTCGAACACGAGGGCCGCGGCCGCGCACAGCAACTCATCGAAACGATCGTCGACGCGGCGCAGCGCGAGGGCGTGCACGTCTCACTCGGTCTTTCCACGCCGTACATCAACACGATTCCGGCGTCCGAACAGGCGCCGATGCCCGGCAACGACGATCTCGAAACGCGCATCCGCCACTACGTGCGGTGGAACGCGATGGCGATGGTCGCACGTGCGAACAAAGAATCGTCGGAACTCGGCGGACACGTCGCGAGTTTTGCTTCTTCCGCAACGCTGTATGACGTCGGCTACAACCATTTCTGGCGCGGGCAGACCGAAAACTTCGGCGGCGATCTGGTGTATCTGCAAGGGCACTCGGCGCCGGGCTTTTATGCGCGCGCGTTCGTCGAAGGGCGCATCACGGAAACGCAGCTCGAAAATTTCCGGCGTGAAGTAGACGGCAACGGGCTACCGTCGTACCCGCACCCGTGGCTGCTGCCGGACTTCTGGCAATTCCCAACGGTGTCGATGGGCCTTGGGCCGATCATGTCGATTTATGCGGCGCGCTTCATGCGATACATGAACGATCGCGGCATCATCGACGCGGGCGATCGTAAAGTGTGGGCGTTCCTGGGCGACGGAGAAACCGACGAGCCGGAATCGCTCGGCGCCATTTCGCTTGCCGGCCGCGAGCGCATGGACAACTTGATTTGGGTGATCAACTGCAACTTGCAGCGGCTCGATGGTCCCGTGCGCGGCAACGGCAAGATCATTCAAGAACTCGAAACCGTGTTCAGAGGTGCGGGCTGGAACGTCATCAAGGTCATTTGGGGAACCGGCTGGGATGCGCTGCTGGAGCGCGACCACAGCGGCCGCCTGGTGCAGTTGATGAACGAATGCGTCGACGGCGATTATCAGACGTTCAAATCGCGCGATGGTAAATTCGTGCGCGAGAGTTTCTTCGGACGCTATCCGGAGACGCTCGAACTCGTTGCGCATATGAGCGACGACGACATCTGGGCGCTCTCCCGCGGCGGTCACGACCCGCGCAAAGTGTTCGCGGCATATAAAGCGGCGTTCGAACATAAAGGCCAGCCAACCGTCATTTTGGCTAAGACCATCAAAGGCTACGGCATGGGCGAGTCCGGCGAAGCGCAAAACATCGCGCACCAAGCCAAGAAGATGAAGGCGGAATCTATGCGCAAGTTTCGCGACCGCTTCCATCTGCCGATCCCGGATACGGATATCGACAAGCTTCCGTTCGTGCGACCCGCCGAAAACAGCGACGAGATGAAGTATTTGAAAGAACTCGTTGCACGACGCGGCTACATTCCGTCGCGCCGTACGAGTTCCGTCGCGCTCACGGTTCCCGAACTGAACGCGTACGAGCAGCACTTCAAGGGCACCGGGGAACGCGAAATCTCGACGACGATGGCGTTCGTGCGCTTCTTCACGACGCTGCTCAAGGACAAGGAACTCGGGCCGAAAATCGTGCCCATCGTCGCGGACGAGTCGCGCACGTTCGGTATGGAAGGCCTCTTCCGGCAACTCGGCATTTACTCATCGGTCGGTCAACTCTACCATCCGCAAGACGCGGAGCAACTGATGTGGTATCGCGAGGACCGGCAAGGGCAGATTCTGCAAGAAGGCATCAACGAAGCCGGCGCAATCTCGTCGTGGATCGCCGCGGGAACGTCGTACTCCACGCACAACGTGCCGATGATTCCGTTCTACATCTTCTATTCCATGTTCGGCTTTCAGCGCGTCGGCGATCTCGCGTGGGCTGCGGCAGATTCGCGCACGCGCGGTTTTCTGCTGGGCGGCACGTCGGGACGCACGACGCTCAACGGCGAAGGCTTGCAGCACGAAGACGGCCACAGTCAGGTGTTCGCGTCGTTCATCCCCAACTGCGTTTCATACGATCCGACGTATGGTTACGAAGTAGCCGTCATCATTCAGGACGGCTTGCGGCGCATGTATCACAACCAGGAAGACGTGTACTATTACATCACGCTGCTCAATGAGAACTACCGCCATCCGGACATGCCCAAGGGCGCTGAAGCGGGCATCTTGCGCGGCATGTATCTGCTGCACGACGGCGGGAAAGCCGACAAAAAGGCGCGGCGCGTGCAGTTACTCGGCAGCGGTGCAATTCTGCGTGAAGTGGAAGCGGCGGCCGAATTGCTGGCCGCCGACTGGGGCGTGAGCGCCGACGTGTGGAGCGCGACGAGTTTCAATCAGTTGCGGCGCGACGGCATCGACACGGAGCGCTGGAACCTGCTGCATCCTGAAGACGAACCGCGGCTTTCGTACGTCGAGCAGTGTTTGAACGAACGCAGCGGACCGGTCATCGCCGCGAGCGACTACATCCGCACGTTTGCGGATCAGATTCGTCCGTACGTGAAACGCCGTTACGTAACGCTCGGTACCGACGGCTTCGGGCGCAGCGACTTGCGGCGCAAATTACGCGAATTCTTCGAGGTCAATCGCTACTATGTCACGATAGCCGCGCTCAAAGCGCTCGCCGACGACGGCGCGATTCCCGCAAAGACCGTTTCGGAAGCAATCAAGAAATACGGCATCGATCCCGCCAAGCCCAATCCGGTGACGGTGTAGCATGGCGCAAACCGTAGACGTTCGCGTTCCGGACATCGGCGATTTCAAAGACGTTCCCGTCATCGAAATTCTGGTCAAACCGGGCGACGCCATCAAGAAAAACGATTCCATCGTCACGCTGGAGTCCGACAAAGCATCCATGGAAGTGCCATCGCCCGCGGACGGCACCGTGCACGATGTAAAAATAAAAATCGGCGATAAGGTGAGCGAAGGTTCGGTGATTCTTTCACTGGCGTCGGAAGCAACGGCGCCGGCAGCACCCGCTTCGGCACCTCAGCATGATACCGCGGCGCCCGCCGCAACTTCAGAGAATCTGCTCGAACTGAAAGTACCGGACATCGGCGATTTCAAAGACGTTCCCGTCATCGAAGTGCTGGTGAAACCCGGTGATACGGTTGAAAAGGACGCGTCCATCGTTACGCTCGAGTCGGAGAAAGCGTCGATGGAAGTCCCCGCGAACGCGGGCGGCATTGTTGCCGACGTGCGCGTGAACGTCGGCGACAAAGTTTCGCAAGGCTCCGTGATTGCTACGCTTCGAACCACGGCGGCCGCGTCGGCAAAAACTGCAACGCCCGCCGCTGCGCCGCCTGCAAGTGCACCTCCCGCCGCACCGGCGGCGCCTGCACCGGCCGCGCAGCGCGATGGCGCACCCAGCGGCAACGGTACCGTCCATGCGAGCCCGTCGATCCGTCGCTTCGCGCGCGAACTGGGCGTCGATCTGCACTACGTGCATGCGAGCGGCCCAAATGGCCGCGTCACGCGCGAAGACGTGCAGCATTTCGTCAAGCGTACGTTGCAGGACGGCGGTACGGCGCGCGCTGGAGCCGGTATTGCAGGTCTGCCGATCGCACCGTGGCCGTCGATCGATTTCGCGCAGTACGGCGAGATCGAACGCAAGCCGCTGTCACGCATCAAAAAGATCTCGGGCCCGAATCTGCACCGCAATTGGGTGATGATCCCGCACGTCACGCAAAACGACGACGCGGACGTGACGGATCTCGAAGACTTCCGCAAAGAACTCAACGCGGAAAATGCCAAGCAAGGCGTCAAAGTAACGATGCTGGCGTTTCTCATCAAAGCCTCCATCGCCGCGCTCAAGAAATTCCCCGAGTTCAACAGTTCGCTGGACGGCGACGACCTGGTATACAAGCGCTACTACAACATCGGGTTTGCGGCCGATACGCCCGGCGGTTTGGTCGTGCCGGTCATCAAGAATGCCGACACGAAAGGCATCACGCAAATCGCGCAAGAGACCTCCGAACTGGCCGCAAAAGCGCGCGAAGGCAAGCTTGCTTTGAACGACATGCAAGGCGGAACGTTCACGATTTCGAGTCTTGGAAGCATCGGCGGAACCTACTTCACGCCGATCATCAATGCGCCGGAAGTCGCAATACTCGGAGCCTGCCGGGCCGCTATGCGTCCGGTATGGGACGGCACCCAGTTCATGCCGCGTCTCGTCCAGCCGCTCTCACTTTCATACGATCATCGCGTCATCGATGGCGCGGCGGCCGCTCGCTTTACCGCATATCTTGCGGCCGTGTTAAGAGATCTGCGCAGAGCTCTGCTGTAAACTTAACGGCGTCGCCGTTTGATCGCCGCGGCGCCGTGTCATACTAACGAGTGAATGCGCCCGTTCGATGCGGATATGCACGTTCGGCTTCTCTCGCGGGTTGTCGACGAAGCATCTGATTTGGTTCTCATCACCGACTTTACGCCGCCCTCGAAAGGCGGCCCGTTCGTCGAATACGCGAACGAGTCGCTGTTGCGCGCAACCGGCTACGCGATGGCGGAAATCGCCGGGCGCTCGTTTCAAGCAATCGTCTCGCGCGACAATCATCCCGTCGTCATGGAGACGATCGCTCACAACCTCGAAGCCGCGCAAATCAACGAGAAAGAGATCCTGCTGAGCCGCAAAGACGGCAGTTCGTTTTGGGTGGAGTTCGCGGGTAAGCCACTATACGACGAGCGAACCGGCACCAGGCATTGGGTTTCCGTCGGGCGCGACATCACGCTGCGCAAACAGAGCGTTCAGGAAACGCTCACGCTGATGACGGCGCTCGACGCCGTAAGCGGGCATTTGGAGATTTACACGCTCGACGCCGGCGATTACACGGCGGTGTTTCGCAACCACGATGCGGACAGCGACATTTCAGAATTGGTCGAGACGCTTTTGAACGACCCGGTACTGCGCGAGGCGACGGCGCTGCGAAAGCGTTTGCGCGCCGGCGAAAGCGTCACGGTTACCGCCGACGGTTTGCAGATTCGGCCGTGCGACCACGACGGGTCGACGCTTCTCTGTATCAAACAGAGGGCGAGTTAGCCGGTCTCGACCGCGTCGCAATCCGGTAGACGGCCAGTACAGCGACGAGCGCAAGCACCAGCCATTGCATCACGCGGGGCTGCAAACCGAAAATCAGCGTAACCGCCGTCATCGCCCCGAGCCAAAGGCCGACTACTGTCAAACGAACGGCAAGATTGACGCTGCGCGCGCGAAGTTCGGCGTGGAACTGCGCCGCGCGCAGGCGCAGGCCGTTCCAGGCAATGAGCGCAAAAAGCAGCAGTATCCACGCGTACGAGCCGGTGTACATCGCATAGGCAACGGCATCACCCATACCAACGTGCAGCAGTACCTGCATTGAATACGTCAGGAAAATCACGCCGCCCAATGCGGCGAAGTTCGCGAAAATATTGAGGCGCGTTGGAACGAACAGGTGCCGGAACAGCCGGTGATGACTCCACCAGATGGCGCACACGAGCGCAAACGTGATTACCAGCGCAATCAGCACTCTCGCGCCGCTTATATGTACGAACAGATCGCGGCCGTGCGCCGGCATCGTGAGGCTCAGCGCCAGTTGCGCCAAGCTGAAGCCAATCACGATGTCCGAAAATGCTTCCAGACGGTGAATGATCTCCTTTTCCGACTCGTCACGCATTATTGACCGCCTCGGTACGCCTGAAATACACGCCTAGAAGTACGCTGCAAACGGCGCCGGCGAGAAACGTTACGTCGATTGCCTGATTAAGGGCCGCTGCCGGCGGCATCGTCCATACGAGCGCAAAACAAACGGCGAAAATCGCCGTCCATAATGTCATGAACGAGATGTTCCGTCGCGCTTTCACACGCAACTGCGGTTCGACGTTCGGGCGCGCGCGTATACCCAAAATGGTTTGCATGGCGAGAATCGCATATGCCAACGCATACAGTCCGAAGTACAGCATGACGGTATTACGCGTCGTAAAGGCTCGCGCCGAATCAAAATGCGCGGCGCAGTAGACTAGCAGCACCACGATCGCCAGCCAGAGGAAGTTCAGCACTATCGGCAAGGTCTTCGGTACGAAAAAATTTTCGAACAGCCGGTGATGGAAATACCACAAACTACACACAATGGCGAAGGCGCCGAAAAATGCGAAGACGCCCACCGAAGTGAGCGCCATCGTTTTGCTGTCAAACGTCAGGATGGCGCCGAGCTGCGCCAACCCGAACCCGATTACGATATCGGAAAAAGCCTCGAGGCGATGAACCGTCCGTTCATCGGCTGCCGCATGGTTCACGATTTCCAATATACATGAATCCCTGTGGGCGGTCGAGTCCGCCGCCGTTCAGTTGTAGCGCGGCCGGCACACGGATGTGTTGCACGTTACGCTAGACCGCTGCGGTTTGCTTGCGGCGCAACTGTCGCAGCACGTAATGCAGAATGCCGCCGTGGCGGTAGTACTCGGCCTCGTCCGGCGTATCGATGCGCAGCAACGCTTTGAATTCGATGTGGCGTCCGTCAGCGTCGGTTGCGCGCACGTGTACGTGCATGCGCGGCGTAACACCGCCTTCCAGTCCGCTGATGTCGAACGTTTCTTCGCCCGTCAATCCATACGTCGTGTGGTCGGCGCCGGCTTCGAACTCGAGCGGCAGAATACCCATACCGATGAGATTGCTGCGATGGATGCGCTCGAACGATTGCGCGATGACGGCCTTGATGCCGAGCAAGTACGGTCCTTTTGCTGCCCAGTCGCGCGACGAGCCCGAACCGTACTCTTTGCCGGCGAGCACGATGAGCGGCGTACCGTCGGCTTTATACTTCATTGCCGCGTCGAAAATCGACATCTGTTCGTTGGCCGGCAAATAGCGCGTGAAGCCGCCCTCGACACCGGGTACCAGTTCGTTGCGCAAGCGTACGTTCGCGAACGTGCCGCGCACCATCACTTCATGGTTGCCGCGGCGCGCACCGTAGGAGTTGAAATCGGCGGGCGCAACGCCTTTCTCCATCAGGTATTTGCCCGCGGGGCTGGCTTTCGCGATGTTGCCCGCTGGTGAAATGTGATCGGTCGTGATCGAGTCGCCGAGCAATGCGAGTGCGCGCGCTCCCCGAATGTCACTTACCGGTTCGGGCTCGGCTTTCATGTTCTCGAAGTACGGCGGATGCTTGACGTATTCCGAAAGCGCGTCCCACGCGTAGCGTTCGCTGACCGGCACGTCGAGTTTGGCCCAGTTGTCGTCGCCGCGAAACACGTCGCGATAGTTCGCCTTGAACATTTCGTCGTTGATCGCTTTCACGATGACGTCCGAAACCTCGGCGTTGCTCGGCCAGATATCTTTGAGATACACGGGCTTGCCGGACTCGTCTTCACCGAGCGGCTCGGCCGTCAAATCGAGATCCATGCGCCCCGCAAGCGCGTATGCAACGACCAGCGGCGGCGATGCGAGATAGTTCGCGCGCACTTGCGGATGGATGCGGCCTTCGAAGTTGCGGTTGCCCGACAACACGGCGGCGACGATGGAATCGTGCTCCGCGACGGACTCTGCAACGTCGGGCGGCAGCGGCCCGCTGTTGCCGATGCACGTCGTGCAGCCATAGCCGACCAGGTTGAAACCGAGCTGATCCAAATACGGCGTGAGACCGGCTTTGTTCAAGTAATCGGTCACGACTTTGGAGCCCGGCGCCAGCGAGGTTTTGACCCACGGTTTGCGCCGCAGGCCGCGCTGCACGGCGTTGCGCGCCAGCAAACCGGCCGCGACGAGAACCGACGGATTGCTCGTGTTCGTGCAACTGGTAATTGCCGCAATAACGACTGAACCGTCGGCAACTTTGGCGTTATCGGCGACAGCAGTTGCAATCGGGCCTTCGTTCTCCATGCGCGCCGCCGAGCTCGCGGGCTTCGCATCGCGCGCCGCCGCCCACTCCTGCAGCGCGACGTTGAACGACGCCTTCACATCGTCGAGCGCGACGCGATCTTGTGGACGGCGCGGTCCCGCGAGGCTCGGCACCACGGTGCCCAGATCGAGTTCGACGACGTCGGTGAAGTGCGGATCGGGCGTTGAGTCCGTGCGGAACATGCCTTGCGCTTTGGCGTAGGCTTCGACCAGCGCAATGTGATCCGCCGTGCGTCCGGTGAGGCGCAGATATTCGAGCGTCTGCGCGTCGATGGGGAAGATTGCGCACGTCGATCCGTATTCCGGCGACATGTTACCGAGGGTGACGCGATCCGAGACGGGCAAATTCGAAAGGCCGGCGCCGAAGAACTCGACGAATTTTCCTACGACGCCTTTCTTGCGCAGCATTTCGGTGATCGTCAACACGAGATCGGTTGCGGTAACGCCTTCACGCAATTCACCGTTCACGCGCACGCCGATCACTTCAGGAATGAGCATCGTTACCGGTTGCCCGAGCATTGCGGCTTCCGCTTCGATGCCGCCAACGCCCCACGCGAGAACGCCCAGACCATTTGCCATGGTCGTGTGCGAGTCGGTGCCCACCACGGTGTCGGGATATGCCCAGGCGTTCTGCGCATCGAACGCAATGCCCGCGCCGCCTGCGCCGAAGATCACGCGCGAGAGAAATTCGATGTTGACCTGATGCACGATGCCCGTGTCGGGCGGGACGGCGCGAAAATTATCCAGCGCGTGCTGTCCCCATTTCAAAAACGCATACCGTTCGCGATTGCGGTCGAACTCCAAATCGGCGTTCTTTTTGAACGCGGCGTCATCGCCGAACGCGTCGACCTGCACGGAATGATCGATGACCAGTTCCACCGGCTGCAGCGGGTTAATCGCTTTCGGATCGCCGCCCATCGCGGCCATCGCATCGCGCATCGCAGCGAGATCGACCACCGCGGGTACACCGGTAAAATCTTGAAGCAGCACGCGTGCGGGGCGATACGCAATCTCACGCTGCGTGCGCTGCTGCGGCGTCCATTTCGCGAGCGCTTCGACGTCGTCTTTGGTGACCGAACGCCCGTCTTCGAAACGCACCAGATTTTCAAGCAAAATCTTGAGCGAATAGGGCAGACGGTCGAGCGTGGTGAGGCCCGCGTCCTGCAGTGCGGCGAGCCGCACGTACGAATAGGAGCGGTCACCGACGGTCAGTTTGCCGACGGCGTTGAAACTGTTTGCGTGCTGATTCATGACTGAAGGTTGATTCGCGGGTCGCCTGTCGCGTAGCCTTCGATGCGCAATGAACTTTCGCCCGACAAAAGTCGCCACAGCGGGCCGGCAACCAATTGGGCGCGCCAGTGCGAGAGGCCGAGAACGGTTTCGAACTCCTCGCGCGTGCGCGGCACCTCGCGGGCGACGCGCTCCAAGCAGGCGCGCGGCGCGAGCAGGCTGGCCGGCAGTTCGTTCGCCTGCGCGATCTCCCCGGCGACGACGCTCATCACGGACACCAGCGTCTCGCGTGCGTTACCGAGCGGACGCGAAAATTTGGCAGGCAGATTTGCCTCGTCGAGCGCCTCGCCGCGCCGAACGGCGTCCAGAATCTGCGGCCCGAGCACCCGGCGGCTGCCCGCATCCAAGCGGCGCAGTTGCGCGAGGTCGTCCATCGTTTTCGGACGCACGGTTGCAAGCCCGCCCACGACATCGTCCGGCATCACGTATTTTACCGGGAGGTCGCGCTCGCGCGCGATCTTGTCGCGCAATTTCACCACTTCCGCAAGCACACCCAGTTCACGCCGGTTCATGCGATTCGCACCCGGAATTCGCGCGTACATGCGGCGCTCCTCGCTGCGATACCGCTCGACTTCCGAGAGCAGCCGACATTCCTCGATCGCCCAGTCGTACCGCCCTTTTTGACGCAACCGCTCCGAAAGCGTACCCTGCATATCAAGCAGATGCGCGACGTCGTCGACCAAATATTCCAATTGCTTTTCCGAAAACGGCCGCGCCGACCAATCGCTCACCGTTTGCGATTTCTTTAATCGCACGCCGCACAAGTCGCGAACGAGATCCGCAAGCGAAATCGCCATGCCGTAGCCCAAAAACGCGGCCGCCACTTGGCAGTCGAACACCTCGGGTGGAACCAGATCCCATTTGTCCGCGAAGATTTTGAGATCGCTGGTGAGCGCATGACCCACGACGGTCGTCTCGCACAGCGCCTGCGCCAGCGGCATGAGGTCGTCGAACGCAAGCGGATCGACGATCGCGCAGCTATCCTCAAATGCGAGTTGTATCACCATCAAGCGCGCGGTGTAGCTTCGCTCGTTGTGGAACTCCGTGTCGACCCCCACGCGCTCGGCGGCGCGCACGCGATCGCACAGGTCCCGCAGTTGCGCGGGAGTGGTGATCATCGCAACGTGATTCAAGGCATCGGTCCTATCGGTTTGAGTGTCGGTTTGGCATGGCGGTGCGGCCAGCGCCAATGTGGACGGTGATGGATGATGTAATTGTGCGCGCGGGTTTCGTAGCGATGGATCGCCGCCGTCGCGCGATCGCCGAAGATCGCCAGTATCGTGCAGATTGGAATGGCTACGACCGACATCGTGGCGATGTGAATCCACACCGGCACGCGAAACGCCGCGGCGCTCGCGGTTGCGACGGTGCCGCCGAATCCCGGAATGACGCGCACGGCAATCAAGAACATTGGGGAACCGATGCGAAAGCGCTTCACCCAAGCGGGAAGACGCGAGAGCGCGGCATCCAAATCGAGTAAATGTGATGCGCGACGGTTCACCCAGTAGCCGATCGCTCCGGCGATAATGATGCCGACCGCATTTATGACGCTTCCCCACAGCGGCCCAAAGATCGCGCCGTTCATGATTGCCAGCGCGTCGGTGACCGAGAACGGCGCCGAAGCGACGATCGCAAAAAGCAGCGTTGCGAGCGGCAGCGCGACGCCCGGCCCGATCGAACGAATGAAATGCTCGATGAAGGGCTGGTAACGGATTACCAGTGCGGCGAGCGCGAACGAAACGGCCAGCAGGCCGATGCCCGCCAGGCGGCGGGCTATCGGAGCCAAGCGAGAACGAGTTCCCGGTATCTGCTCTTCGAGGAGGATGGCATGCTCCTGGTACGGACGGTCATCACCGTCTTATGCGCCATAGGGTTTTACGCTTCCGTCTTTATGCTGCGCAAGAGTGTGCGCGCGGCACGCGGAGAACTGGCCGAGCCAAGCGTCGTGCAAACGCCGCGGGCCAGGCTCTTTTTCGGCACGCCGAACGCGCTCTTTGGAATGCTGTACTACTGCGGGCTCGCAGCGGTTTCATGGAGCACGCGTGCGAGCGTGCCGCTTGCTCTGGCACTTGCGGCAGCGGCGCTCGCAGGGCTCACGTCCGCGTACTTGGCTTACAGTTTGCTTTTCGTCACCAAGCGCAGCTGCCCGTATTGTTGGACCGCGCACATCGTCAACTGGTCTTTGGTGGCCGCCGTCCTATGGCTCTTGGCCCTACGATAGAACTCAACGGCCCTTGTTAGCGCGCGGCGCAGACGGGTATCATCGAATCGCGTTCCAATGGAATGGCGCGACCGGATATTCGGGAGCTGAGTCTGCCGCCGGTGCACGTGACAAAACAAAAGGCCGCGCTGTGCGCGGCCTTTTGCGTGTGACCATAGCCGTTACTTCAGTTTGTAGACAGCCGCGAGATCGTGCATCGCCGTGTTCAGAATCGCGTGATAATCGGCGTCCGCCGCAATGCCGTACTTGGCATCGATGTCTTTCATCACTTGCACGTGAATCGGATGCGACACGGCGCGATCGAGCATCACTTCGACGTTGAAACCGCTGCCCGTCTGACCGGCGCCCCAGAGCGCCGCAGCAAGTGCCGGACCGTTGTGCGGATCGGGACTCGGCGTGCTGGGCAGTTTAATGCCTTTCTTCGTCACGATCTTCAGCGTATCGGAAACGATGAACTGAAAGATGTTGATGAAGTTGTTGATCTTCTGCTGGCCGTACTGCTTGGTGAGTTTCCCGACTTCGGCGTTGAATTTGTCGCCGGTCAGCGTCTTGAGCAGCGTAACCGTCTTGAAGTTGGACGGGCCGCCGCCGGCCATGACCATGGAAAGCGTCACTTGCAGTGCGGGTTTACCGGTGTAAACGCCCGGGCCAGAGAAACGCGAGGGCTGCATCGTGATGTTGGGCATCGACATCGAGCCGGCAGCCAAAGCGGACGCCGGAGCGACCAATGCCGCCAACGCCGCAATCGCAGCGAACTTGCGAAGAAACACGAGGGTGTATCCTTTCCGGAGCGTGCTCCGAGGTAGCAGTACGATTACGTCCTGCTAACGGGCAAGTCTGCGGATTGGATTTGCTCGATCATGGCTGCGTATTTCGGATCCGGGGTCGGAGCGGCGCCGAACCATGCATCCAGCATGGCTTTGGCAATCGGAATGGACGTCGCGCGCAAGCTGAGCGCGAGTACGTTCGCATCGTTCCAGGTGCGCGCGCCGGCGGCGGTCTCCGCATCGCCGCAAAGTGCCGCGCGAACGCCCGGCACTTTGTTCGCCGCGATGCTCACGCCGGTACCCGTCCAGCAGCAGACGATGCCGTAATCGAAGCCGCCCGATGCGACGGCCCGTGCCACCGCGCGGCCGACGCTCGGCCACGCTTCGTCAGCGCCGGGGCTCAGGGCGCCGAAAAGCGCGACCTCATGGCCGCGTTCGCGCAAATCCCGCTCCAGAGCGGCTGTCAGTTCGGTAGCTTCGTCACTTCCCAGGGCGATGCGCATGGTAGTTAGTCGTTACCCTCGGTGCCTCGGGTGCCCTTCGATACCTCAGGGTGACACGGTTAGTGCGTCGCGTTGCGCACCACTATCATGTCGGCATTGAGCGAGCCGTCGGAATTCGGCGTGCCGCGCACGTCGACGGTGTCTCCGTTTTTGATCGTGTAGCCGCGCGGATTTATGACGGTGCCTTTGTGCAGGTGAACCTCGCGATACCGGTCGAGCTGCATCTTGAGCTGCATCTCGTATCCGCGATAATACGTCACCGTGCCGATCGATTCGTTGTCGCTCCAGCCGAACACGCCGCGCACGATGTTGCCGAGCGCGTTGATCGCGTCCTGACCGATGTTCGGCGGAATGCTCGGGACACTGGTCGGGACGGGCGTCGGCGGAGGCGTCGGGTTCGCGGTCGCGGCAATGGCGGGCAGCGAAAGAGAGAACAGGACGGCGGCAATTGCAGCGACAAAACGCGTAATCATATAGCTGTAACGGTATGCCGCGCGATGAGGTTCCCGATTGGTCCGCTTAGCAGCCACGGTCATGCTCGTCCGTTCCGCGGGCGAGAAAGGCTTGGAAGTGTTCATGCTTCGCCGCAGCGAGGCGAGCCATTTCGTGCCCGACGTCTATGTTTTTCCCGGCGGCACGCTGGATGCGAGCGATTGCTCCGAGCGCGCGCTCGCTCGCGCGCGCGGAATCGACGATGCGAATCTGCAGCAACAATTCCGCGCTCAGCCCGCGCCTGCATTTCCCGCGCCGTTCGGCTCACCGCCGCTCCGGGAAGCGGCCGGCTTGCTGATCGCAGCGGTGCGCGAACTGTACGAAGAAGCCGGCGTTTTGCTTGCCTGCGACGAGCATGGCAACGCGCTTTCCGCCGCCGATCTTGCTTCGCATTCTCAACAGTTGCACGACGCGCGCGCAGCGGTGCAGAGCGGTGAGTTGCCATTTTATGAAGTGCTGGAACGCGCCGGCGTGTATGCGAACGCCGCGGCGCTCTCGCTTTTTTCACGCTGGATAACGCCGCCGCCGTTTCCGCGCCGGTACGACGCGCATTTTTTTCTGGCGCAAGCGGCGCCCGACCACGTCGGCGCGGCGGACTCATTCGAAACGCACGACGAAGTGTGGATATCTCCGAAAGAAGCGCTCGAACGCTGCGAACGCGGCACGTTTCGCATGGTGTATCCAACGATCAAGCACGTCGAGCGGCTCGCGCAGTTCGACAGCGTCGAGAATCTGTTCGAATTTGCGCGTACGAAAACGATCTACAGCATCATGCCCGACACGCCCGCGGAACGACAGTTTTCCATGCCGCCCGAACTGGAATACGCATGGTAACCTCGCGTATCACGCTCGTTCGGGCGCCGAACCCGTCGGCGATGACGCTTAGCGGCACGAACAGCTATCTCATCGACTGCGGCAATGGCCAAGCCGTGTGCATCGATCCCGGCCCGCCGCTCGCGCGTCACGTTGACGCATTGTTCAAACGCGCGAGCGAGATGCAGTGTGAAATCGCGCTGATAGCACTCACGCACACGCACCCCGATCATGCGCCCGCGGCGCCGATGCTCGCGCAACGTACCGGCGCACCCATTGCCGCGCATGCACAAAGCGAATTTAAGCACTCGCGCAATTTGCACGATGGCGACGTGCTGCAAATCGGCGATGCGACGATCCGTGTTATGGAATCACCCGGGCACACGTTCGATCATCTCGTATATTATGAGGAGCGCGAGCGCGCGCTGTTCACCGGCGATACCGTCTTGGGCGAGGGATATGTGGTCATCGCTCCGCCTAACGGCGCCATGCGCCCGTATCAGCACACCTTGCAGCGC
>JBKPMZ010000100.1:0-6553 GCA_046732415.1 Vulcanimicrobiota bacterium | reverse complement strand
TTTCACGACCTCGTTCAACCGTCAGGCACAGCCCGTCGGTTATCAACTCGCCGTGCGTCCGTCGACACGATCCTACGTGACGCTGCAAGGTACGTTCATGCCGGGATCGGGGCAAGGGTTTACCCCCACGAACGTGCAGTTCACGACGCCCTTCGGACGCGGTTCATGGCTGCAGTTCGCCGGCGATCTCGATTGGAAGAACAAGGGCCGCATCGAGAACAAGAGCGTCTATTGGAGCCGCATCATCGGCGACTGCTACGAAATTCAGGTGCAGTACAATCAGAACTCACGCACGATCAACATGACCCTGAGTCTGCTGGCCTTCCCCTCGCATGCCGCCGGCTTCGGCATCAACACGAACGGCGGATCGATCATTCCGTCGTCGTTCAACGGACTGAACTTCTAGCGGGGTTACGGAACGTCACACTGCGGGTGGCCGCAGTTGCACGTCTCCATTTCGATGCCGTTTGCGTCGGCGTCGCGGCACGTCTGGCTGCAATATTCCTCGACCTGCATCTCGGCGGTGACCGTGCAATTGCACAAGTCGTGCGCGCATTCGATACTCTCTTGCATGTGCGCCGTTTACCCGCTTTTACGGAGAGTTGAGCACCTCACCGCCCGCAATCGCGGCACCGGCGGGCGTCTGCGCCTGCGTCCATCCGGGATCGGCATTCCACGGAAAATCGAAACTCGTGCTCGTGTCGTAGGTTTGATTTGGCGGCAGCCATTGAACGTCGCTTGGACCGCCTATGCCTGGCGCGTTGATGACTTGTCCGCCCTGCGGCGCGTTTCCGGGCGATACGGTAAACCAGTTGATGTACCACACGCCGGAAATGGCGGGCGGTGCCGAACTCGGCGATGCGGTCGGCGAGGCGCTCGGCGATCCGGACGGTGAGACCGATGGGGATGGGGATGGCGACGGCGATGGAGTCGTCGACGGGGTTGCCGTGGCGCCGACGCCGCTAAAGACATGCCGGTCGATCGTTACGCAGAATTGCATCCCCGAGTTATTGCAATTCGGGTTCAAATTCAACTGCACGCTGCTAAGAGCGTTCATCGCAACGGGCGTCTTGATGGGGTTGCCGCCGCCCGGATTGCGTTCGTTTACGAACTGGTACATAGTGGCGGTCGGACGCAGTTGGCCCGGCAGCTGCGCCACGATGATCTCAAACGAGTAGTTGTTCCAGTTCTGCGCCGAGTTGCCGTAAAAGGCGTAAGGCATGCCGTTGGTGCCAGGCGCCGCCACGCCGCTGGTGTTCAGCGCGATCACGTACCAAACGCTGTTAAAGTCCATCGTCTGATAGGTGTTGAACTTGATTTGCATGTATCCCGAAGGCAAACCCCCGCCGGAGCCGCCGCCCCGATTGGGCGTTATTTGACGACCGCACGAAGCCAGCGTGAGCGACATAGCACAGAACACAAAAAGCAGTTTGCGCAGCATTAGCACCTCCGTTCGCGCCTCCGAGCTCGCCGTTGCGCTCCTCGGCGCGGTCGCGCTCACCCTCGCGTTCCCGAAAACGCAGCAGGCCTGGCTTGCTCCGCTCGGGGCGGCGGGCCTGTTCTGGGCATGGGAACGCCTCTCCTGGAAACGTACGTTCTTTACCGCTTGGTTCGCCGGCACGGTATTTTTTGCCATCAATTTCTCGTGGTTCACGTATACCGTCGGATCGTACGTCGGCTCGCTTGCATTTGCTGTCGTACTCATTCCGGCGCTCATCGAAGCGCTGGCGTTCGCCTTGGCCGCACTGTGCATGAAACTCGCGCAGCGCTTCGCGCCGCCGGTGCTCGTGCCCGCGGCGGCCGCTGCGGCGTTCACGATCTTCGAATGGCTGCGTTCGGTGGACTACACCGCCGTGCCGTTCGCGCAGATTGGCTACACGCAAACGTCGACGCCGCTCTCGGTGTACGCCGCGTACGTCGGATCGTTCGGCCTCACGTTCATCGTCATGCTGCTCGGCGCGTACATCGCCCACGCCATCGCCCGCCGCAAGGTTGCGCCGCTCGCGATCGTCGTGGCGATCGTGCTCGCGGGCTGGTACGCCGCCTATAGCGCATGGCCCGCGCGTCACGCGGCGGCGCCGACGCTGCGCGTCGCGGCGGTGCAAGGCAATATCGCGCAAACCATCAAGTGGAACGCGGATCAACTGCCGCGCAACGCCGAGCGATACATTTCGCTCACCAAAACCCTGGCGCCGCTGCATCCGCAACTCGTCGTATGGCCGGAGACGGTCATTACCACCGACCTGAACGATGTTTCGTATTACGTGAACTGGAGCGCAATGGCGCCGGCTCAGGCGCAAGAATGGCGCGATATCCTCGCCACGGACGCGCGGCTGCGCCAACAATTCGCACAGCTCGCCCGGTCAATGCGCACGACGCTCGTCGTCGGCAGTCTGGATCGTCATTGGAGCGCGCACGGTTTGAGCGAATACAACGCAATCTACACGTACGGTCCGAGCGGCGAACTGGTCAACGTGTACGACAAGCGGCAACTCGTGCCGTTCGTCGAAAACCTGCCGCTGCCGGCGATCTTCCGGCATCTGCCGGACGCGCAGCTCATCGGCCGCTTTTCGCAAGGCGACGTCAACGCCGTCATACCGGTAGCAGGTTCGAGTTTCGCGCCCCTCATCTGCTGGGAGTCGGCGTTTCCCGATTTGATTCACGCGCAAGTGCAAAACGGCGCACAGTTTCTCGTCATTCCGACCGACGATGCATGGTTCGGCAAGAGTTCGGGCACCTATCAGCATGCGCAAATCGCGCAAATGCGCGCCATTGAATTCGGAACCTGGGTGTTGCAGTCGGCGTCAACGGGCATCAGCGGGATCATCTCGCCCAGCGGCATGTGGACCGAAGCGACCAAACTCGACAAACAAGCCGTACTCGTGGGCAATGTCGGCACGCCGCCGGGCTCGCTGTTTGCGCGCATCGGTCCGAATCCCGTGATGTACGCGCTCATCGCGCTGTATGGCGCGATCGTTCTGTCCGGACTGGCGGTGCGCCGTGGCTGAGTGGCGCCGCTGGAATTGGAAGCGCATCGGCTGGATTATCGCGGGCATCTTCCTGGTGTGGATCGTCGTCGGCATCATGCTCGCGGGACGAGACGTACCGCCGCCGCCGGGCGCGCAGAACATCGTCATCAAAGACTGCCGCATCAAAGGCAATCGCATCAGCACGCGGTCCTGGTCGTTCTCGTGCCAAAAGGCGGAGCTCTCGCCGGACGGCGTAATGGCCACGATCGACGGCGTCAAAGACGGCGTGCTGTACAAAAAAGGTAAGCCGTATTTGAGCATTTCCGCGCAGCACGTTTCGCTCAACACGCAGACCTTCGACTTCACCGCAACGGGCGACGTGCACGTGGAAGCGCTAAATCCGACGGACAACGTCAGCAAATCGTTCGATACCGATCTCGTGCAGTGGATCAACGCCACCAAGTTACTGCAACTGCCGCATCAGTCTCTGTTTCGGACCAACGGACAAACGCTGCGCGTGGCCAGCATCACGGTGGACTTCAACAAAACGCAGATCCACCTCGGAAAGATCAACGGCTACGTCGAATCCAAACAGCCATGAAGCTTCGGGCTCTATCGCTCATGGCCGTTGCCGCATTGTGCGCGTGTTCCGGCAAAGGGAATGACGCCTCCGCGCCGCAAACGCCGCAGCCTTCGGTGACCATGCTCATCTCCGCGCGCGGCGTGGTGATGCCGCTGACCGCGGCGGTGCGAAAGATCACGTTTGCGCCGTTCATCCCGTCGGCGCAGATCGCGGGCGTGGCCGTCATTCCGCCGCTGAGCGACGACGACGACAAACGCTTTCCCGGCGTAGCGATAGAATACGAAAGCGACGGCGACGCGCTGCTTCTCTCGCAGTGGCCCCGTGCCGGACTGGATATTGCCGTGGCTGGTTTCGACGCCACCCGCCGTCCGTGCGCCCCCGTCGCCTACAAGCCCGACGGCTTGCTCTGGACGACCCGCGACGGACGAGTGATGACCCTGCAGCCCGATGGGGTGGTCGCGCCTTCGCGCATCGCGCGCGAAGCGTCCCGGCTGCTGCGCACCGGTGCCTGTGGACGGACTAGGACTCGGACTCCTTCTCGCCCTCTTCCGCCTCGCTGGCCCCCATCTGTTTCTTCGCCTCGGCGATCAGCTTCTTGACCTTCTGACCGCCCTTGTGGCCGATCTCCTCGTAGAAGTCCGGCCCGTATTTTTCTTTGACGACCTTACCGCCTTTTTGGCCAATGGACTCGTAGAACTCCACCCCGTGCCGCTGGCGTGTCGCCTGCCCTCCTTTGCGGCCTATCTCCTCGTAAAAGCCCGAGCCGTATCGGTCGCGTACCGTGTTGCCGCCTTTTTTGCCGGCTTCACGTACGGACATCTCGCCACCCGGCTGCTTGTCGTCCGGCTCGCCTTTGGTGGGTTTTGCCATTAGGTAGACCCCAGTGAAAAGAAAAAAGGGTTAGGACGTCTTGCGCTTGAGCTTCTGGCCGCCTTTTTGCCCGATGACCTCATAAAACGAGGGGCCGTACTTTTCTTTCGTGGCCTCGCCGCCTTTGCGGCCGATCGCCTCGTAGAACTCCGTCCCGTATTTGGCCTTCACGCGCTCACCCCCGCGCTTGCCTGCCTCACGAACGGTCATGCCCCCGCCGGGACCCTGCGGATTTTCTTGAACTGCCATGCTAGTTTCACACCTCGAAGTGAGAAATGTCACGGACTAAATACCCACTCGACCGCCTGTTAAACGAAGCAGCAGACAGGACTATCGCTTTTTGATCTCGACGGTGCTTGAAAACGCCAAAATAATCGACGGCACGGGACGTTCTTCTTATACCACGGACGTGGGGATTGCCGGCGATCGCGTCGCGCTCATCGGAAATTTGCGCGATCGCGACGCGCTCGCGCGCATCGACTGCACGGGCAAAACGCTCGCTCCGGGTTTTATCGACGTGCACTCGCACAGCGATGAACGCTGGCTCGAGCTTCCCCGCTGCGACGGCAAGATCGCGCAAGGTGTGACGACGGAGATCGGCGGCAACTGCGGTACGTCGGTCGATCCGCGCCGCATCGACGAATTCTTGCGCGACGTGCAGCGCAACGGCGTCGCACTGAACGTGGCAACGCTTGCTGGGCTTGGAACCGCGCGCCGTTTGGTGGCCGGCGATTCGCAGCGGCGCCTGGAAGCCGCTGAAAACGACGCGCAGGCGCGTATTGTACGCAATGCATGCGAACAGGGCGCGCTCGGCATTTCCAGCGGACTCATCTATCCGCCGTCGATGTACGCCGACACCTCGGAACTGATCGCCATGGCGTCGGCCGCACGCGCGGGCGGTGCACCACGCTATGCAACGCATCTGCGCAGTGAAGGCGACGATCTCATCGCGTCGGTAGAAGAAGCGATCGACATCGCTACGCGCGCGGACGTGCTCGTACAGCTCTCGCACCACAAAGCCGCAGGCAAAAGGAACTGGGGCAAGGTGCACGCGTCGCTCGAAGCGATCGATAACGCACGCGCACGCGGCATCGACGCGTACTGCGACGTGTATCCGTACGTTGCGAGCTGGACGGATCTGGCAACGATACTTCCACCGCAAGCGCGTTACGGCGGAACCGATGCAACGCTCGAGCGGCTGACGGATCCGGAGAGTGCTGCGGCGCTCCAATTGCACTTGCATTTGCAATACGCGGACGAATGGCACGACATGCTTATCACCGACGTCGCATCGGAGACGAACGCTGACCTTGCGGGCTTGCGCATGGACGAAATTGCAAGACGCTGGCGGCTTTCACCCGCGGCGGCGGCCATTCGCCTGCTGCACGAGGAACGCTTGAACGTTGGCGCGGTGTTTTTCAAAATGTGTGAAGACGACGTGGCGACCGTGCTCTCGGCCGATTTCTGCTGCATCGGCAGCGACGCATCCGTCCGCGCGCTTACCGGTCCGACGGCCACTGGCGTTCCGCACCCGCGCGCGTTCGGAACGTTTCCCCGCGTCTTCGGGCGCTTCGTGCGCCAGCGCAACACGCTCGAACTGGTTGAGGCCGTACGCCGCATGACTGCACTGCCGGCGGCGATCTTCGGGTTACGCGAGCGCGGCACTATCGCCGTTGGCCACTATGCTGACATCGTGGTATTCGATGCGAACGCGATTCGCGACACGGCGACGTACGAGGCGCCGTACCAGCTGCCGGTCGGCGTCGATCATGTTTTCGTAAACGGACGCGCCGTGCTGTTGCATGGCGCATTTACGAGCGAGCGGCCGGGCATGGCGCTGCGCGGCAACGCTTAGGTGCCGGTTTCCCCGCCGACGTGAAAGACATATTTGAAGATGAAGCGGTGCAGCGTCTGCGCCGCGGCAGGCGTGCCGTAGACGAGATACAGCATGTCTTCGTTCGCGAAGCGCTGCTGATACGAAAGCGCAAGGTTCGTTCCGGGATCGGCGAAACCGCCGCGGCCGTTGATCGATCGCACGCCCACCGCAAGCGACGCATCGCGGCCGAACGCACGCGTAAGCGACACGCGCCGGAGCCACTGCGCATCGGCAACCGGCGCGCCCGGTGACGCA
>JBKPMZ010000099.1:0-2282 GCA_046732415.1 Vulcanimicrobiota bacterium | reverse complement strand
CCCCGGTACTGTTGCTGGCACGAGTCGTGGCCGCAGCCCGCGGCCAGCGAAACGGTGCTGAATTGGCTTGAATCTCTCTTTCGCCGGGAGCACCGCGACAGCCGCGGTCTGTCCGCGGCTTGGGAAATACTCGAAGCGGTTGGCGACGACAAACGGGCAAGCGAAATCCGAGAGCGGTTCCTGGGCGAGTTCCCCGCGATTCTTCGCGGCGAAATGGGGCCGGAGGCGGAAGCCGTTGCGCGGGCGTTTGTGGGTGGTTCCGAGCCGATCCCCCGGCGCTATCGTTCGCCCCGCGATCTAAAGTTCGAGATGGGTTCGCCGGAGAGCGAACATGGTCGAGATGAAGACGAGCCGCTGTACGAAGTGCAGCTCGCCTCGCCATTTGAAATGCACCGTTTTCCCGTGACGAATGAAGTCTTCGAACTGTTCGACCCGCTGCATGACAGGACTTCGTACAGCCCCGACGCGCCTTCCCCGGTGACGAACGTATCCTGGTATCAGTCGACGTTATTCTGCATTTGGCTGGGCATATCCCCCGAGGGCGGCCGTTACCGTCTGCCGAGCGAAGCCGAGTGGGAATTCGCTTGTCGAGCCGGCACGACAACGGCGTACTGGTTTGGCGACGATCCCGAGCAGCTGGACGATCACGCCTGGTACATAGGTAAGAACGGCAACAGCGCGCAGACCGTTGGCGAAGCCGGGCACTTCAACCCTTGGGGGCTGTGCGACATGCACGGCAATGTCTGGGAATGGTGCGGCGACTGGTACGACAAAGATGCGTATCGCAAGCGCGCGGAGCGGTACGGAGACGGTCCGGCGCCTGCCGATTCGGGGCCCCCCACTGGGACCTCTCGCGTGCTTCGCGGCGGCGGTTGGCGCAGCAGCGCAAACTACTGCCGTTCTGCGGACCGCAGCCTCAGCTTGCCCAGCACCCGCAGCTACAACATTGGTTTTCGGGTGTTGCGCGTGTTGGATTGAGTCTTGCGTCCGAGTCGTGGGGCAGGGAGGCTTTAGCCCCCTGCGCGCCCGCGATGTCACCATGCGTGCTCCCGTAAACGCTTAGTTGGCAAGGATTTGGCGGCTTCCGAAAAAACTTGACGAATTGCCGCCCGGCGCTTCCTTAATAGAGGTTAGAGAGACACGGAGGTTGTCCTTCACCTAAATCCAGGAGCGCTAGCGATGCACCCAACTACGCGCGAAGACGTCGAGCGGTTCGCTGACGGCGATCTTATCTCGCCCGCAGACGAACGCCGTATCGAACACGCGATCGAGCGCGATCCCCAGATCGCCCGATGGTACGAAGAGGCTCAGGCGGCCCTCGAGCCCTCGCCGGCCGCGCGGCAAGCGATTGCTGCGGAGTTCCAACGGATCGCTCGATCAACATACGCCAAGCTGTTTTGGCAGGCACCCCTAGGCGCCGTCCTGCGGCACGGCCAGGGCGAATCACACGAGGGAGGACGTTATCGACTGCCGAGCGAAGCAGAATGGGAGTTCGCATGCCGCGCCGGCCGCGAGGCGGCCATCGAGCTGCCCGATGCCGAACGGGCGCTGCTCAAGTTCCGCATGGATGGATCTTGCTTGACGGTCGAGTGCGATCCGTCGCCCAAAAACTGGCGGCCGGCCAGCATCGCCCTGTTCACTCCCTGCGAGACCGAGTTAGCGCTGGTCGAGCGCCCGGCAACGGCGCCGGCGATTGCCGAAACTCTGCCGATAGCTTTCGAGGGAGTGCGCAAGCTTGCGGCGGAAACGCCGGTTGAACTCAAGGGAAAAACTCCGCCGCCCAAAATAGCCGGAGCGCCGCTGTCGCTGGCCGCGCGCACCGCGCGGCCCGAGCGTTGGAACACGCGCCCGGTGCGCTCGCACGGCGGCGAGTTCTGGTTGCAAGATATCTCCAGCGTCGGCGTCGCAGTTCGCTGCCGCTTCCCCGAGCATGCCGCCCCGGAAGGCATGAGATTCCGGCTGCGCTGGGAAGACACCGACAGCGGACGCGTCCACGATGACGAAAAACCGCTGGTTGTCGACCAGATCGAAAACGGCTCGCGGCGCGGCGAAGCTTTCTTGCGGCTCGACCTGCGCCGCTTCCAGCGGCTTTGCGACGACGGAAAACTGGAACTGACCGTGTTGTTCCCTGCCGGTCCAATGGCCGCTTGGATCGACGCGGCCGGCTTTCGCGATATCGTCGGCGACGATTTTCGAACATTGATCCTGGATACGATCGAAGGCGGATCTCGCGCGAGGTACCACACTCGTTTCCGCAACGACGACCAGCGGCGGTTGTGGGC
>JBKPMZ010000098.1:0-1705 GCA_046732415.1 Vulcanimicrobiota bacterium | reverse complement strand
ACCCAGAGCGAAAGAATCATGGAACTACTCCTCAAGAGAAAGCGGCGCGAGGCCGCCAAGGGAAGGAGCAAGAGAGAGGGGCTAGGCGCAGGCGACAGGCTCGCCATGGAAGGCGCGCCAGTCTTCATCGAGCTCGCGCCTCAACTGTGAGATGCGGCCCGGAGAGAGACCGAACTTTCGCGCCGCGCCGATCGTGGACTCGCCGGCGGCTAAGGTGGCGGCGATCCGGCGCCGCTTCGCCGACAGGCCGCGGAGCCATTCGTCGAAGTCGATCCGACTGGCGGCCAACTCGGCAGGCGTACAAATGCGGTCCTCCACGAAGACTTCCTTCCAGCCTTGTTCCAGGTCGAACTTGTCGAGCCGCTCGACGTGGATGGCGCGTCGGCGCTGGGCATAACGCGACATGACGTCGTTGACGTTGAGCCGGTTGCCGACGCGCCGTCCGGAGCGATATTGGGCCGCGGCGAAGCGGGCCAAAGCGCTAGGATAAGCCACGTCGGTTTTCCCGAGTTGAAAGAGCCGAGCGTAGACGATGGCGGCGCTGGCCGTGGTCTCGGCCACGGCTTCCTCACGGTCTTCTGCTTTCAGATCACGGAAAGCGAAGCGCAATTGCTGGCGTATGGTCGGCAGCATGGTCAAGAATCCGGCCTGCCAGCCCAGACGAGTCACTGTGCGCGTGCGAGGGCAGCGAGCGAAGGCAATCATGGACGATCTCCTTGAGGAACAGGACCGCCCTTTCTGCCGGGCGGTGAGGCGTGAGACTAAACCGCCCGGCCGCTCGGCCAGGACGAGCGAGATATAGAGGTCACGCGCGCAGGCGCGTGATTGAGCCCAGGAAGGCGAACCGATCTTGAGAATGTGGCCCACCGCCGCGCGGCTCTTGATAGCTAACGAGCTTGGGAGAGCAAGGAAGTCAGCAAGTCGCGAGATCGATCGCATGACTCACTCGGTAAACGGCGAGTTGCGTCAGGAAACGCCGGCTCGCGAGCAGAAGCAGCGAGCGATTTGTTCCAGCGCGGCGAGAAACGTAGGCCACAAGAGCTAATGCTTCGCCTACAGAATATGACGCATGTTTTGCGTTTATTTGCGCCAAGATGGCAAGCATCGCCTGTGGATTACCGCGGGCGTTACTTGGGCCTTCCCAGTGCGACGGTGATCCCCGGGAACGTCTGAAGCTTGATTGGTTGTCGCCGAGGAGCCGGCTTTCGGGGGCGCACCCGGAACAGCTCCTTGAGTCGCTCCACCTCGTCGACTGCCAGGCGGATTCGGCCTTGGCCGCGCCGGCCGGTTTGGAAGTAGTCGATCGTCACCGATTCGCCTCGGATAACAAATTCGCCTCTGTCCGATTGGCTGAGCCAGTCGTAAATGGAACTCACCGAAATGCCCAGCCGAGAAGCGGCCTGCTGGGCCGATAGCAGGTCCGAACTGCGGATGTCTTTCTTTGCGGCGCTTTGCGCACTTCCCGCGTTCAGATCCTCTCCGATCAGTCGGTTGGGTTGCTGCGGCTGGCGAGTTCTCGGCGACATGTGGGAAACTTAGCCAACCAAGCTTCGCAGGCGGTTCGCTCGAAGCGAAATTCTGTGCGAACACCTACTCGGATTGCCGGCCCCAGCGGCACGTTTGCACGAGCGCGCGAAACCGCACTTGACCAGGTCGAGGGCCCGAGGTAGACACCAAGGCGAGAAGTCAGTGACAGTGTATGGAG
>JBKPMZ010000097.1:0-3619 GCA_046732415.1 Vulcanimicrobiota bacterium | reverse complement strand
GGGCTGCACGGCGGAATCGCGCTCGCGGCGAGCGTTGCACCGCTCGCGGGGCCGTTCAATTCGTTCACGATGCGCAGCGCAAAGCGTTCTCCGCCTCGCATGCGCAAAACCGGCGCTGCGTTTTGCTCGCGCCCCTGCAACGTGTACAGATAACAGAACCGCTCTTTGTCCTGCGCGACACGCAGAATGAGTTCGTGCAAACCGAGATCGTTAACGGGAAGCGATGAGACTTCGATCTCGGGCGGGCGCGCCAAACTGCCCGGCGGCATTGGAGCGCCGCAGATTGCCGCGCGAGGAGGAGCGGCAGGCATGGTCATCTGTGGAGTATACTGCCGCGCCCCGCATTTTGCGTAGGCTATACTACCTAATTTTCCATCAGCGCGTCGTAGACCAGGCACGTTACGCATCCGTAGAGCGTGCGCGGAACGAAATCCATCAGCCACCCGGAGACACCCCACGTACGCGGATCGGTCTTGCCCATGGCGGTCGCGGTGCCTTCGCTGAGCACCATCGTGAATGCGCCTAGTGCCGCACCGGCCGCGTACCACGGAATGCCGCGCATGCGCGGCCGCAGCACGCCGAACAGCACACCGGCTCCGAAGCCGTCGGCGTAGCCGAGCAGCATACTCAAACCTTGCACGCGCGGTTGCTCCAGTTTTCGCACGCCGGCCCAGCGCGCAAACTCTTTGACTACGCGCCTGGGAACTTTGCTCGGCGGGCGTGCCCGCAGCGCCATGTCGGCATAACTGGCCGCGTTGAGTGCCGCCGTGCCCGCCGCTCCGGCAGCCAGCCCGCGCGCGAGCAATCTGCCGTCAATCATTCGACGTACTGCTCGACGGTTTGCCCCGAACGCATCCGCGCGCGGTCCGGGTTCTCGCCGAACTCGCGTTTTGCGCGCCGCTGACGCAGCAGATCGTAATAGCGATCGAGCTGCACGTTCAATTCGTCGAGGCGCTCGCGCTCGTCGTTCGTGAGCGGCTGCTCTTCACTGCGATCGTACAGCCGGTGTTCCTCGGCCACGAGGTCTTCGATGTGGCGGTGAATCGCGCTATCGTTCATCATGCACTCCGTGATGCGCGCTGACGGGCTGCCGCAAACCCAAGCGCACCAGATCCTCGTCGTTCAGTTCGATGTTCGCGGCGGCCATATTTTCTTCGAGGTGCGCGATCGACGACGTGCCGGGTATCGCCAATATGCAAGGCGAGCGGTGCAACAGCCACGCCAGCGCAATCTGCACGACACGCACGCCGTGTGCTTTTGCAACGACCTGCGCTTCGGTGTTGTCCGTAATGCGTTCGTCGCCCGCACCGAGCGGAAACCACGGCAGAAACGCCATGCCGCGCTCCTGACAATAGTCGATGATGCGCTCGTTATCGCCGCCGCGGTGCATCATGTTGTAGCGGTTTTGCACCGATACGATCGGCACGATTTCTTCGGCTTCGCGCAATTCCTCGAAGGAAACGTTTGAAAGGCCGACGTGGCGGATCTTTCCTTCTTCGCGCAGATCGCGCAGCGCACCGACCTGCTCTTCGAACGGCACATTGGGATCCACGGTGTGCAACTGGTAGAGATCGATGCTATCCAACTTGAGGCGGCGCAGGCTTTGCTCGCAGCACGCTTTTAAGCGCTCCGGCCGGCAATCGGGCTCCCATTTTCCCGGGCCGGGACGCGTGTTGCCGCCCTTCGTCGCGATCACCAGACCTTCGGGATACGGATGAAGCGCAGTCGCGATCTCTTCTTCATTGATCTCCGGCCCGTACGCATCGGCCGTGTCGATGAACGTGACGCCGAGTTCGACTGCGCGCCGCAGCACACGCAGCGCATTTTCGCGATCCTCCGGCCAGCCCCAAATACCCGGCCCGGTAAGGCGCATCGCGCCGTAGCCCATGCGGTGAACGCGCAGATCGCCGCCAATCGTGATGGTCTTCATAGTTTGCTCCTCACCCGTTGATGATCTCGCCGCCGTTGACGTGTATCGTCTGTCCGGTAATGTACGACGATCGCGGCGAAAGCAAAAAGATTACCGCTTGCGCCACCTCGTCGGGTTGACCGGCGCGTTTCATCGGAACGTCTTGTCCGAAACTCTCGACCTTTTCGGCTGGAAACGTCGCCGGAATGAGCGGCGTCCAGATCGGGCCCGGTGCTACCGCGTTCACGCGAATGCCTTGCTCTACCACGGACAGCGCCAACGAGCGTGTGAACGCGACGATGGCACCTTTCGTGGACGAGTAATCGACCAGTTGCGGACTCCCGCGATAGGCATTGACGGACGCATTGTTCACGATCGAACCGCCATTGGCCAAATGCGCGATCGCCGGTTTGCTGAGATAAAACTGCGAGAGGATGTTCGTGCGGAACGTTTTCTCCAGGTTCTCGAAGTCGATCTGCTCGAAGCGTTCCACCGGATGCTGCTCTGCGGCATTGTTGAAGAGTCCATGCAAACCGCCGAACTGCTTGACCGTTTCAGCGACGATGCGCTCGCAAAATGCCGCGTCTCCAATGTCACCCGCGAACGTTACGCAACGGCGACCTTCCGCTTCGACCGCGTGTTGGGTCTCTTGCGCGTCTTGCGATTCGTTCAAATAGCTGAAGGCAACGTCGGCGCCTTCCATAGCCGCGGCAACCGCTACCGCGCGCCCGATTCCCGAATCGCCGCCCGTGATGAGCACGACTCGGCCGCGCAGCATGCCCGACGGCCGGTGGTCGGGATGCACGTACCGAGGTTGCGGGCGCATCTCCGCTTCGAGGCCCGGTTGGCGGTCCTGATGCTGCGGCGGGATTTTCACCTGTGCCATACGGGCAATGGACCCGGTATGGCGCGAGGCGTCCTTAGCGGCCTAGTACGAGCGCATCCAAACGCATGACGTCCAGTCCGACTTGCGTATCGCTCGCCGGCTGCAGCTGGATGACGTGCAAACCTTTTGACGGCCAGCGCCACGCGAAGAATACGGAATCGCCGTCGGGCATCGTGTGATTCTGCCACAGGCCCGTGCGATCGAACGTTTCGATCCCGTCGATGAACACGTGCACGTGCCCGCTCGAACACAGCTTGCTGATCGTGCCGCTGAGCGCGATGCCGGAACCGTTGAACACGATCGTCGCCGGAAGTTTCGTGATCGTTTTTCCGACGTTGGTGCCGCCGTTCCACGCGTCGGACGCGCGCGGGCGGCCTTGCGGCCGCAATGCGCCGGCCGCAATTTCGAGCGCGATCCCGCCGTTCGATTCCCAAATGGACACGGTGCTTTGCGACGGTCCGTCAAACAGGCGCGAAAACGTTCCGTCGGCAGCGCGCGCGGAAAGCGCCGCACCCGCGTTATGCAGAATCCACTCGCGCGCGAAGTCGACATCTTCTTGCGAAGCCAGGGCGTACATCGCTTCCACCAGCGGTTCGACGACGTCGTTCTCGCCTTGCAAATCCACGAACACGCCGCGCGCGTCCGAAAGATTTTCCGCGACGGACTGCGCATTAGCGAGCGCCTCGTCGAAGAAATGCGGCTGGCCCGTGTAGCGCCATAACTGCAGCGCGTTCCAAATCATGTCGCCGTTTACCGAAGCGAAGAACCGATCGGGAACCTGCCGGCATTGCACGCCGTCGTCAAGTACGTGCACGGTGTAGAGA
>JBKPMZ010000096.1:0-28041 GCA_046732415.1 Vulcanimicrobiota bacterium | reverse complement strand
GTGTCCATCGCAGCCACGTCGAGATCGTGCCGCGGCGAAAAACACACGACGCGGCAACGTCCCGCTTCAGCCTGCGCGAGCAGCGGTCCATCGGAAAACTCATCGAGCGGCGTGTCCGCAAGCAGCGCGGGATAGTCGTTGTCGAATACGTACGTCGTTTCGTACGCGGGGTTGCGCTCGCCGGAAGCGCGCTGGTTGCCGGGACACAAATAGCACGCCGGATCGTAGGCGGGGCGCCGCAGCAGCGCCGTCGTTTCGACCTCGCCGAGCCACGGGCGGTCCAAACGGTGCGGTGAAACGAGCACCCATTCGCCCGTGAGCGGATTGAAGCGCCGGTGCGGCAGCGTGCGCCAATCGCTACTCATCGATCGCCTTGGCTCCCGCCGCCGGCGTACCGTCGTACATCTCCGGAACGATCCCCGTTTCACGTTGATACATGCTGGCCATGTGCGTTCTGAACTCTCCCGCGCGATCGGCGCGGACGACGTTCACCGTGCACCCGCCGAAGCCCCCACCGGTCATGCGCGCGCCGATGGTGCCGTCGAACCCGCGCGCCAGAGCGACCATCGTGTCGAGCTCCGTGCAACTGACTTCGTAATCGCTGCGCAGGCTCTCGTGCGATTCGTACATGAGCGAGCCCAGTTCTTCCAGCGCATGCGCGCGTAGCGCCGCCGCGGCTTGTGGCACCCGTGCGTTTTCCGTTACGACATGGCGCGCGCGCGCTGCAAGCGGCTGCGGCAGCATTGTCTGCGCCCCTGCGAATTGCTCGGGCGTCACGTCACGCAGCGCGCGTATTGCGGGATAGCGCTCGCGCAAGATGCGCACGCTTTGCTCGCACTCGGTCCGCCGCTGGTTGTAGGCGCTCGCGGCCAAATCGTGCTTGACCATCGTGTTGCAGATGACGACGCTGCAGTCCGCCGGCACCGGCACCTGATCGAAATGCAGCGATCGGGTATCCAAAAAGAGCGCGTGCCCGGTTTGCGCGTGCAGCACCGTGAATTGGTCCATGATGCCGCAGCGCGTGCCGACATGCTCGATCTCCGCACGCTGCGCGAGACGCGCCAGATCGGCGGTGTCCATTCGTGCGTCCGCGATGCCAAGCATTGCCAGTGCGACGGCGATTTCGAACGACGCGGACGAACTCAAGCCCGCGCCGATGGGCACCGTTCCGGCAACCTGCAGATCCGCGCCGTGCAAACGCACGCCCGCCGAGCGCAGTTCGATGAGCACGCCTCGCACGTAGTCGGTCCAGGCACCGCGCCGCTGCGGCGGCAAACGCTCCAGATCGAACACCGCCGGTTCGTCGAATCGCGAGCGCACCGTGACCATCGAGTCGTCGCGCGCGCCGGCAAAAACGCGCGTGTCGTATGCAATCGCGCATGGGAGCACGAAACCGTCGTTGTAATCCGTGTGCTCGCCGATCAGGTTCACGCGTCCCGGCGCGCGCGCTTGCACCCGTCGCATCATTCCAACCGGAATGCGTCCTCGCCGCCCGGGTCGGGAAACACTTTGCCGGGATTCATGATGCCGTGCGGATCGACGGCGTCTTTGATGCGCCGCATCAGCGCGAGCGCATCGGCGCCAAGATCACGTTCCATGAATTGCTTCTTGAGCACTCCGATGCCGTGTTCCCCGGAAAGCGTCCCGCCAAGCGCGAGTGCGGCCTCGAAAATCTCGCGCGCCGCCTCGCGAACGCGGGCGATTTCTTGCGGATCGCTGCGGTCGCAAAGGATGTTCGGATGCAAATTTCCGTCGCCGGCGTGCCCGAACACCGGAATCAGCAAATCATGACGCCGCGCAATCTCGCGCACGCGCGCGACGAGCGCCGGTATGGCGGAGACGGGTACGCATACGTCTTCACCGAGTTTGTTCGGACGGCGCCGGGCAAGTGCCGGAGAAACCGATCTGCGCGCTTGCCAAAGCGCATCGCTCTCCCGCGCGGAGCGTGCCCGTTCGAAGAGTATCGCGCCGTGCGCGCGTGCGGCCGCTTCTATGGCGTCGAGATCGCCCTCGACGGCCTGTTCGTAATTGCCGTCGACCGCAAAGAGCAGCACCGCATCGCACGCATTCGGAAACGCGTCCGGAGCGATATCGTTCACGCACGCGATCGTGAGCGCGTCGAGCAATTCCACGGCCGCGGGCATGATGCCCGAATCCATGATCGCCGGCACGCAGGCCGCGGCGGCGTCGATGGAAGCAAACGCCGCGAGAGCGCTGCGCGTGTATTTCGGCTTGGGCAACAGCCGCAGCGTCGCCTCGGTCACCGTGCCCAGCGTGCCCTCGGAGCCGGTAAACAACGCGCGCAGATCGTAGCCGGTGACGTTCTTCACCGTTTTACCGCCGGTGCGAATCACGGTGCCGTCGGGCAGCACGACTTCCATCGCGCACACGTAGTCCGCCGTTACGCCGTACTTCAAGCATCGCGCGCCGCCGGCGTTCTCCGCGATGTTTCCACCGATCGCGCACTGTCGCAAACTGGAGGGATCCGGCGGATAAAACAGGCCGCGCGCTTCCACCGCGTGCTGCAAATCGGCGGTGATGACGCCGGGTTGCACGACGGCGCAGCGGTTCACCGCATCGATCTCCACGATGCCGTTCATGCGCGAGACACTCAGGACGATGGCTTCCATCGAAGGCATCGCCCCGCCGGACAAGCCGCTGCCCATCGCGCGCGGCGTAATGGCAACGCGCTCTCGATGCGCGAGCCGGTGGATCGCACTGACTTGCTGCGTGCTCTGCGGACGCACGACCAGCAACGCCGGCGAGTCGAACCATGTGGCATCGTATCCGTATGCGACCAAATCCTCGGCGCTGGTGAGCACCGTGCGTTCGCCCGGAACGATCTCGCGCAATTGCGCGGCGAGATCGTCGCGTTTAGACGCGGAGATCGGCAACGTTCGCGCGCAGAAATGCGAGCGCGTCCTGCGCGCTCAGCGGCGGAGTGTAGTAATGTCCTTGGCCGAAATCGACGCCCCATTCGGCGAGCGAGGAAGCCTGCTCCGACTTCTCGACGCCTTCGGCGGTAACGTTCAGCCGAAGCGTTTTCGCCAGACTGATGATCGCACGAATGATCTCGGCCGCTTCCGCGTTTTTCAACATGCCCGCAATGAAACTGCCGTCGATCTTGAGTTCGTCGATGGGCAACGCCTGCAAATACGAGAGCGACGAGTAGCCCGTGCCGAAGTCGTCGATTTGAATGCGCACGCCCGCGGGCAGCGTTTTAAGCAGTTTGCGTCCCGCATCGGCGTTTTCCATGACGGCCGTTTCGGTGATCTCCAGCTTGAGCGATTCGCCCGGAAAGCCCGACGAACGCAGCGCTTTGCTGACGATGCGCGCGAGCATGCCGCGCGAGAGATCGGCCGCCGACGCATTCACCGCAAGGTACAAGCCGGGAAATTCGCTGATCCATGGCTTTGCCGTCTCGCACGCCAGTTCCATGACGTACGCGTCGACGTCCGTCACGAAGCCGGTCTGCTCCGCAAGCGGGATGAAATCGCCGGGGAGAATCAACCCGCGCTTCGGGTGCTGCCAGCGCACGAGCGCTTCGAGTCCAGCAACGCGGCCGTCCGCCAGTGCGATGATCGGTTGATAGACGACGAAGAGCTCGCGACGCGCGAGCGCCCGCCGCAGATCGCTTTCCAGTTCGAGTTGCGCGATGGCGCGTTCGTGCATGACGGGCTCGAAGAGTTGAAATTGTGCGCGGCCGCGCCGCTTGGCATGATACATCGCGAGGTCGGCGTCGCGCAGAATCTCTTCCGGACGTTCGTAGCGGCGATCGCCTGACGCGATGCCGATGGAAGCGGATACAAAAATCTCTTGCCCGCCGATCGAGAACGGCTCGCCGAGCGTTTTTTGAATGCGTGAGACGGCCTCGAGCGCATCGGAAAGATTGGCGGCGTTCTTGAGCAGGAAGATGAACTCGTCGCCTCCCAGACGCGCCAGAAACTCGTCGCGCTGCAGCATTGCTTCCAGGCGCCGCGCGATGAGTGCGAGCAGCATGTCTCCGGCGTCGTGGCCGAGCGAATCGTTGACCACGTTGAAGCGGTCCAAATCGATGAACAGTACCGCGAAGTAGTAGTCGGGCCACACTTGCAGCCTGCGGATGGCGCCGTCGATCTGTTCGAGCATCGCGGTGCGATTCGGCAGGCCGGTGAGCGTGTCGCGATATGCGCTCTCGCGCAACTGCTCTTCCATCTTGATGCGATCCGCGATCTCGCTCTTGAGCTCCGCCTGGCGAATCTCCAAATCACGCGAACGCTCCATCGCACGGTTCGCGCGTCCGGTCGCAAGCAGCAGCAGTCCGGCGAGCAGCCAAATCGCCAGCACCGCTCCGACGCCTTCACGGCGCAGCCGCTGCGCCTCGGATTGAATGCTGGCGCGGCTCGCCGAATCGTGAATCACCCAGCCGGTTTCCGGAAGCGTCACCGCAACGTCGCTGCGCTGCGCGCCCAGCGTTGCAAGGTACTTGTGCAAAAGCGCAGGCGGAACATCGAGTACCGCGCGCGCGCGCACACCGTTTTTCGCCGCGAACGCAAGCAAACCGGACCGGTCGGCAAACAGGAACGGCTGCCCGTCCGAGCGCGTAACGTACACGACGTGGCGCGGCGGATCGCTGTTTTTTTGCACGACGCCCGCAAGCAGCGGCATGATGCTGTCCACGGTGACCACGCCCGCAAAGCGCCCTTGCGAATCGGTGAACGGCCGCACCGCGCTCACGTACGTATAGTCCGTGTCGTAATACGGCGGCGTAAACACGGTAGTACCGGGAGCGGCGCTCTTGCCGCGCTTGTACCAAATGTGCGAGGTAAAGTCGTACGAGGGCGCCATCCACTCGTACGTAATCTGCGGAGCGCCGCGAAAATTGCCGGCCGGCCGATGCGCGTACGGGCCGTAGAAACGCGTGCGTCCGTCGAAGCGGTACGGTTCGTACCAGACGCCGATGCCGTAAATCGCGCCGTCTTGCGCCGAGTCGAGCAGGCGTTTGAGCGTGGTTTCCACGAGCGGACGATCGTCACGCGCGGGCCCCAGCAGATCCGCGGCAACGGAAGCCAGTTGGCCCGAATCTTCGATGTAATCGGAAATCAGACGCGCGGTGTCGGTGGTGCGCGCCTTCTGTAGCGCGACTGCAAGGCTCACGACGCTCTGCGCGCGGACGGACGCGTATCCCAGAATCGCCAAACTCAGCAGCCCGGCGAGCAGCGCGATCGCAATGTACGGAAACATCGGCGCGCGTCGCGGAACGCCGGCGAGAGCCGCGGCACGCTGATTGCGAATCGCGATGGCGAAGTAGCGCGCGATGGCCTCGAGCAGACGCACGTCGTCCTCGTCGTACGCGCGCGGCTCCGGATGTTCGACACCGATGATGCCGTACACGTCGTCGCGGTACGCAATCGGTACGTACATTTGCGTGCCGTCTTTGCGCAGCAGCGACGGTTGGCCGGTCGCGAAGGCATGATACGCCGAACTGTCGCGCTCGATTGCCGTACCGTCCTTGCGGCGCAGCTGCGCGTCTTCGGAAACGAGCGCAACGAACGCCGCCGCCGCTTCGAAAGCGACGGTCAACGTGTCGCACAAACGTTCAACCAGTAGATCGAGCGGATAATCGGCGGATAGAAGATCCGCCGTCTGTTCGATCAGGCGGCGACCGCGCTCTCCCCTCATGCTCCTAATTTCGGCCGGTGAGTGTGCTACCCGCAGGGGAGCCTTCGCTCACGGCATGCCAACGTCTTTTTCGGCGCCCGCCTCTTGTTACTGGGATTCGGCGCGCGAGGCGATTTGCGCGCTGCGATTGACCGGAATGTAATAGTGGTCGACGATTCGCGTTGCCGGGCCGTCGCGTTCCACCCAGAAGACCGCGAAATACTCGCGTTTTCCGGTCATGATGTTGGCTTGCACCTTTTCCTTGCCGTCGGGCTGCACGTTCGATCCCAGAATGGCGACCATCGACGAGCGCGTGATGATCGGCAACTCCGCGAGCGCGTTGGTGTCGCCGGTCGGCGGCATCCCCAGATGAACGAGCGCCGCTTGCAGATTCCCGGCGACCAGCGCGTGCAAATACGATTGCACGCTCAGCCGCGCGCGCGCACCAAAAAGCGATGCATCGCTCTTGTATGGATGATGCCAGCGCTGCGGATTCATATACGGATTGTTGCGCGGATCGAACTTCCACGCCACGCTTCGCACGAGTCGGGGACGATGGTGACGCACCGCCACCGCGTGATGAACCGGCGCAGGTGCCGCCGCGCGAGCCACCGGGTGACGCACGACGCGATGCGCGACGGGTTTGGGCCGCGGCTTGCGCACCGCAGCCGAAGCGTGGTGCTGCACGATGCGTTCGACGAACGGAACGACCACCGGCGCAACGAACGGATCGCTCAGCCCTTGCAGCAGTCCGCGTTGATGCGCGTACTGCGCCGCGAGCGGCAGCAGCGCAACCGCAAGCACCAGCGCCACGAGCGCGAGCGCGGACGACGAAAGCCTGCGCACCGGATGCGGCACTGCCGGAATCTCGCCGAGTTCGCGAAGAATCGCGTTCACTGCATCCGGATCGAGCGCGGCGATTGCGCGAGGGTTCTGCCGCAAAAACGCGCTCAGCCGATGCGCCATCAAGTCGTCGGGCTGGTCGAGATTGAGATACAGCTCGAGTTGCGCGCGGTCACCCGCGTCCATGCGCGCGATGCTGCGCTCCACCAGTGCGCGTACGTCTTCGGGCGCACGGCTGCAAATGTTCGCATCCATCGCTTCGGCAAGTGCGAGCGGACTGGCCGTCGCGAGGGCGTCGTCGATACGTCGCCGCAATTTTCGCCGGGCAAGCATCGTTCTACAACTCTCTCCTGCCCGAGAGCAAATCGGGCAGGGACTTGGGCACAAAAAAGGTGGGGCTTTCGCCCCACCTTCGGTTCTCGCGCTACGGCCGGCGCGTCGTGTCGTACGTCTCGACGTTCGTCGTGCGGCGGCTGCCGCCCATTCCGAACAGTCCGAGTAATCCGACCAGACCGATGAGGCCCCACCATCCGGAGCCGCCGCCGCCCGTCGTTCCGGTCGTCGTGGTGCCGCCGGTGGTCGTCGTCGTGCCCGCGGCTGGGGAAGCCACCGGCGATGCGACCGTCGTGGTCGTCGTCGTCGTACTCGAACCAGAAGCCGGACTTGCAACGGGGCTGGCGGCCGGGCTGGCTTGAGCGAACGCCGCCGCCGGCGCCATGGCGAGGGCCGCTGCCAGCATCACACCGGCTGCGCCTTTGCCAAAGACATGTTTCATACGTGCTATCTCCCTATCAAGCAATGCCTGCGGAGGCTTCTTACCCGCTCAGCGTACGAGAGCGACGGAACTGCCGCTTGCTTTGCAGAAACGTGCCCGATGCTTCAAACGCCAATCGTCCTCGACGACGTCCGCAAAGATCCGGCGCGCGTGCTCGTTGCCACCGCCGGCGCATCGCTGCTCGATTTGGACGACGGCGTGCTGTGCTTGGAGTTTCATTCGAAAGGCAACACGCTCGACGGCGATACGCTTACCGTCGCCGAGCACGCGTTCGAAACGATACCCGGACGCTATCGCGGCCTCGTGGTCGGCAATCAGGGCAAACATTTTTCGTTCGGCGCGAATTTGCGCTGGCTATTGCAGCTGCTCGACGAGATCGGCGGCGATCGCGCGCGTTTTCATGCCGCGGCCAAACGTTTTCAGCGCATCACCACAGGAATGCGCACCGTGCCGTTTCCCACGGTATCCGCACCGTTCGAACTGACGATCGGCGGTGCGCTGGAACTTACGATGTACGCGGATTGCGTGCAGGCGCATGCGAGCATGCGCGCGAGTCTGCCGGAAATCGCCGTCGGCATTTTGCCCGATTTGGGCGGCACGAGTGAACTGTATATCCGCTGCGTGGACGCGGCGGGCGATGGCGGGCAGGCGGCCGGATTGCGCAAAGCATTCGAAACGATCGTGTTCATGCGCAGTTCGAAGGATGCGCAAGACGCACGCACACTGCAGTTTCTCAAACCGCACGATCGCATCGGTAGCGATGCGACGGCGCTCATCGGCGAGGCGAAGGCACGGGTGCTGGAATTAGCGGACGGGTACGCACCGCAGCACCACCGCCGCGACGTCGAAGTGCTGGGCGATGCCGGATACGATGCGCTCGACGCTGCGATTGCGATGGCGACGGCGTCGGGAATGGCCACGGAGTACGACGCGCAGGTCGCGCGCGCCATCGCACGAGTCATGACCGGCGGCCCCGGACCGGCTCGCCTGGTTTCGCACGAGGAACTGCTCGATCTCGAAACGACGTATTTCGAAACGCTCGTGTTCAACGAGCAAACCCGCGCGCGCATGCAGCACATGCTCGAACACGGCGTTCCGCTGAGAAACTAGCGATGCGCGGGTAGAAACGGCATATGGAACGCTCGTTCGACGCGGTCGTCATCGGCAGCGGCAGCGGCGGCACGCAAGCCGCGTTCACGCTGCGCGAAGCCGGCCGATCAGTTGCAGTCATCGAAGAGGGCCCGTTCGGCGGGACATGCGCGCTGCGCGGCTGCGATCCGAAAAAAGTGCTCGTCCATGCTGCGCGCGTGGTCGATGCGGCACAACGTTTGGCCGGCCTCAAGGTGCTGGAAAACGTCCCGCGGATATCGTGGCGTGACCTTATCGCGTTCAAACGCACCTTCACGCAGCCCGTTCCGGACGAACGGCTTGCGAGCTATTCGAAAGCCGGGATCACCGCGCTGCACGGGCACGCATCGTTCGAAGACGAGCAGACGCTGACGGTGAACGGCGAGCGCATCCGTTTCGACCACGCCGTCATCGCCTGCGGCGCGCACGAACTGCACGTCGCTGAGGGCGACACGCAGTTGCTGACGAGCGAAACCTTCATGGAACTCGAGGAACTGCCCCGCTCGCTGGTGTTCGTGGGTGGAGGATACATCGCGTTCGAGTTTGCGCACGTCGCCGCGCGTGCGGGTGCGCAGGTGACGATCCTCAACAACGACGACCACCCGCTGAGCGGTTTCGATCCGGACGCCGTGCGGCAGCTTTTGGAGGTGAGCCGCTCCGTCGGCATCGCGATTCACCTCAACACGCCCGTCACGTCGGTGGAACGCGATGCGGACGGCGTCGTCGCCCACGCAACGCAGGATGGAAAGCCGTGCACGTTCCGCGCGCAGAACGGCGTGCTTGCGGCCGGCCGCGTGCCGGCGCTGGAGCATCTCGCGCTCGAACGTGCGGGCATCGAACGCACGAAAAAAGGTGTGAAGGTAAACGAGTTCATGCAAAGCGCCGGCAACGCGCGCGTGTACGCCGCCGGCGATGCTGCAGACGCAGGCGCGGTACCGCTCACGCCGGTAGCGGCGTACACCGGCAAACTCGCAGCGCAGAACGTGCTCAACCGCAACACTCACAAAGCCGACTTCTCCGGTCTTGCGACGATGGTGTACACGATTCCGCCGCTCGGTTCGGTGGGGTTGAGCGAAGCCAAAGCACGAGAACGCGGAATGGAGGTCGAGGTGCGTGCCGGCGACATGACCGATTGGTACTCGACGCGTCACGTGGGCGGCCGCGCCGCGTACTATAAAACGATCGCCGAAAAGGGCTCGGGCAAACTGCTCGGCGCGACCGTTCTCGGGCCGCACGCGGAAGAGCAGATCAACATGTTTGCGCTCGCACTGCGCTACTCGCTTGATTCGCACGCGCTTGCGGACGCGCTCTTTGCGTACCCGACCGGCGCATCGGACGCGGAATATCTGGTCGGCTAATTACCCTCTAACTCGACGGCGCCGCGGCATTCCTCACACGTCGGCCCTTCTTCATCGCGCGCGAGCGTGATTTCGCGCGCCGTTCGTCCGCATGCGAATACGGCCACCGTTTCGTTCGCCGGATCGCCCGCCTTCACCGGGCCTTTGACGCGCACGTCGTCGACGTACAAATGCGCTTTGTCGTCGCCGGGCGCCCGAACGACGAAGCGCCGCTTCGTGTTGTAGCGGACAGCGTTCGCAAAACTGCCGAACCAACTGAGCGGTCCGCTCAATTCGTAGCCGCCGTCGTCCGCGATTGCCAGTTGATGCGCCGTCAATTGCGAAAGCGCGTTCACCGCCTCGTCCTGCGAAACGCGAGCCTTCTTCGCCAGTTGCGCAACCGGCAGGGGCTCCGCTTCGAGCGCGTGCAGCACCGCGTGCATCTGCTTGGTCATGCGCACCTCCGTATGGAAGTGCGCTTACCCAAAAGAAGCAACTGCTTCGTCGCACGTACTGAAAATGGGCCAGTGGCGCTCAAAACCGATCGCGCTGAGCGCGTTGCGAACATTCGGCGAATCGATCACGAGCCGCCCCAGCAGCAGACCGTTACGTTCACGCTGCCGCCACAACTGCGAGAGTTCGGCCAAAAAATCCGGATGCAGCATGTCGATTCCGCTGAGATCGATGACGATAAACTCGCTCGTATACAACGCGAGGAACTGCCCGTGCAAACTCATGGCCGGCATAGCAAGACGCTCGCGTACTCTAAGTACCATAGGAGATCGGTGCAGCATGCCGTTCATCGTAGATTCACAATTTGAAGAAGCAAAGAAGGCCGGGCACGTGCCCGGCCTTCTTTGCCGTTGTGGATAATGTGAAAAACGTGAATAGTGTGGATAACACGCAGTTAAAGCGCGCTTTTGTACCCCACGCGACCGTACACGTTGTCGTAAAGGTAATCCATCGCGGACAACGGGTGAATCCCGGTATTGATATCCGGGCTTGCGGCGTTGTCACGCAGATTCACGTATGCCGGCGCCGGCGCTTTATCCCACGTGTCCGGTCCGTAAGGCGGATCGCCGTAACGGGGCGTGAACGAAAGCGAATGAGCGATCAGCGACGGATCTGTACCGTTTCCGCCGAGAAAATAGACGGTAATGTCGTTCGCTTTGGCAGCGCTGCCAAATGAGTTCAGGATCATATATCTGATACCGACGTCTACGAGCAACGCACCCGGTACGCAAGCGGCCTTGTCGAACGACACGCAGCCCGTGGGCGTGTTCCAATCGCCGGGACGACCGGAAAAACGCGTCAATTGCTGAACGTTCGACGATGCCAAATCCGCCGTGTTGCTGGACGAAAGCCCAACTTGCAGCGTGCTGCTCGTGAAACGGTAACCGGCAACCAAACTCGTGCCCGTGACGATCGCTTCTTGTTGGAGAAACGTGTTCATCAGCGGCGATTTTTCCGTCTCGCCGTATTGCTTGTCGGGGCTCGTTTGCGGCCGGCCGAAGCCCACACCCATGAGAATGGTATGTCCGCACTTCGAGCAGTCCGCGCGGTCCTCAACCAGCACGCGCATCGGAACCGTGCGTCCGACGAGTCTGCTGGTGTTCGGATCGTACAATTTCACGCGCGCGAGGTAATAATGGCCCGCGTAGAAATTGCCGTCGCTCGAAAGCGATTCGAACCCCTGATCGCCGGGCCCCAGCAATTCGTCGGTGCCGGCGCCCGCGATCGCGTCCGGAGTGGTGATGAACAGTTCGGAACCGGTATCGATCTGTGCCCGTGTCGGCGTCGAGCCGCCGATAGAAAACTTCACGGCGTAACTATCGGTGGGCGATGGCGTTCCGAATACGTCGTGCTCATCGAACGTCAGAGGAGTGCCGGCCGGATAGGTGGCGGCCGGCGGAGTCGACGCGGGATTCCACGGAAAGATTTGCGCCGTCTGACTGAACGTGCCGGCAACACCCACCACGGTGACCGGATTAACAAGCGGCGCTCCGGTGTAATGAAACCGCGCCGTTCCATCGCTCGTGTCGGCGACGACGCCGTCGGCGATGATCGGCGGAGGAGACATCTTTGGCGCGGCTGCGGCGGTCACACTTGCGGACGGTGCGTAGATCGCCACCTCGCCCGGCATTGCGATCACGTTGCCGGCAGAGTCGAGCGGCTGCAGCGAGACGTAGAAATCCGACGCGCCGGAAAAATACTCGCTCGATACGGTCATTCCGAGTTTCGCGATCGTCCCGTCGGTGACGATCGAATACGCATCGTTGCCGCTCAGCGTTTGACGGCTGTGCGTGCTCGCGACTTTCTTGCCGGACGGCTGCCCGTTCGACGGCGGTTGATCGTAGAAGTCGACGTGCACGTCCATCGAGCCCGTGGAGGACGGTTTGGCAACTGTGTGGCACACGCGGCCCGTACTGCTTGTCGCGCAGTCCTTTGACGCGGCCGAAAGATCGATGACGCCCGCAAGCGCGGATGCCGGAGGCGCCTGGCCGTCGGAAGAGCTGTACACGTAGATAAACGCGCTTTTCGCCTTATCGCCGACCGTCATGCGCCGGCGACTGTCCGCGCTGGAGACGTTCGCCGGAATCGTAATGGTGACGCCGAGTTGCGAAGGCGTGTGAAGGGGCAATGTTCCGCCGCCGCTGTTTCCGGAGCATGCCGCGAGCAGCACGCCGAACGCAAAAGCAGCGCCTGCCATAAGGTGTAGACGCATGCGCGGTGCTTCGGTCGAGATGCTTGCGTGCCTTCGCACTCAACCGAAGCTTTACGCTGCGTTGGCGCTACGCGACTTCGAAAAACCCCGCGGCACCCATACCGCCGCCCACGCACATCGTTACGACGACGTGCTTCGCGCCGCGTTTCTTGCCCTCGATGAGCGCATGCATCACCATGCGCGTTCCAGACAAGCCATAGGGGTGACCGATGGAGATCGCTCCGCCGCTCACATTGAAGCGATCGTTGGGGATCCCGAGGGTGTCGCGAATGTAGACAGTCTGCACCGCGAACGCTTCGTTCAGCTCCCATAAGCCGATGTCGTCGATCGTCAAATCATGCTGTTTGAGCAGTTTCGGAATCGCGTACACCGGCGCGACACCCATTTCGCCGGGCTCATTGCCGACGACAACCAAGCCGCGGTAGAATCCGAGCGGCTGCAATCCGCGCTGCTCCGCTAGCTTCGCATCCATCACGACGACCGCGCCCGCACCGTCGGAGAGTTGTGAAGAATTGCCTGCGGTAATCGGTGACTTCGGATCGAGCACGCCTTTGAGCTTCGCGAGCCCCTCAATCGTCGTATCGGGACGATTGCCTTCGTCCTTGGTCAGCGTCACCTGCTCTTCACGTACTTCGCCCGTCTCTTTCTCCTCGACGTATTTCCACGTCGTGAGCGGGACGATTTCGTCATCGAATGCGCCTGCGGCTTGTGCAGCAGCCGTGCGCTGCTGGCTTTGCAGCGCGTACTCGTCTTGGCGCTCGCGTGATACGTTGTACTTCTTCGCGACGAGATCTGCGGTCTGCAGCATGGGCATGTAGACGTCGGGCTCGTGGCGCAGCATCCAGTCCTCGGTAAAAAACTCGACGTTCATCGAATTCTGCACCATGCTGATCGATTCGGCTCCGCCCGCGACCACGACGTTGGCGCCGTCGACGATCACGCGCTGCGCGGCGACGGAGATCGATTGCAGGCCCGAGGAACAATAACGGTTGATCGTCGTTCCCGGAACGGTGACGGGTAAGCCCGCGCGCAGCGCAGCGACGCGCCCGAGATTGTTTCCGGTCGCGCCTTCAGGCAATCCGACGCCGAGTACCACGTCGTCGACTTCGCCCGGATCGACCTTCGCGCGTTCCACCGCCGCTTTTATGACGTGGCCCGCGAGCGTGGCACCGTGAGTCTGGTTGAATGCGCCGCGGAACGCTTTTCCGATCGGCGTGCGCGCAGCCGATACGATCGCTGCCTCACGCATGAACTAACTCCTTCTCTTGTGCTTGCGGGGCATACACGTCTTTGTAGCCGATCTCGTGGCCGTACCACATCGGGCCGCCGTGATGCGGCGCAAAGCCGTATCCGTAAATGTAGACGATGTCGATGTCGCCGGGGCGCAGTGCGATTTTCTTTTCCAACAATTCGACGCCCACGTCGATGAGCGCGTGCGTCAAACGCTCGACGATCTGCGCGTCGGTAACGTTCGGATTTTGCGCAATCCCCGCTTCCGCGGCAACCTCGGCGAAAAGCTTCTCAACGTCCTCGTCGCGGATGGGCTCGCGGCCCTTGCCGACGGTCGGATCGTATTTGTAGAAACCTTTCCCGGTTTTCTGGCCGAGACGTTTTTGCTCGTACAGCCGATCGACGATCTTCGTACGGCCCGCGCCCATGTCTGGACGCGCCTGTTGAATATGCCAGAACACGTCGATGCCGGAAAGATCGAACATGGCGAACGGCCCCATCGCCATGCCGAAGTTTTTCATCGCCGCGTCGATGCGGTACGGCGGCACCCCTTCTTCGGCCAATCCCACTGCTTCGCGCGCGTAATCGAACAGCATGCGATTGCCGATGAACCCGAACGCGTTGGCGGAGAGCACCGCAACCTTGCGCAACTTCTTACCGAGCGCAAACGCCGTTGCCAGCGTTTGCGGCGAGGTGTCTTTGCCGCGCACGATTTCCAGGAGCTTCATGATATTCGCCGGCGCGAAGAAGTGCAGCCCGACGAAACGATCGGGGCGGCTGGTGGCGGAGGCCATCTCGTCGATGTCCAGCGTCGAGGTATTGGATGCGAGAATACCTTCCGGCTTTACTATTGCGTCGAGTTTCTTGAAGACGTCTTTCTTGACGTCCATGTTCTCGAATACCGCTTCGATGACGACATCGGCATCGGCCAAGTCCGCGTACTCGTCCGTAAACTGGATCGATTGACCGCGTTTCCACGCTTCTTCTTGCGTCAGACGGCCCTTCTGCACCTGATACATGAACATGCCGAAGACCATCTGCCGCGCTTTTTCTATCTGTTCGGCATTCGGTTCGACGACGGTGACCGGTATGCCGGCGTTCGCGAAGGTGATCGCGATGCCGGTGCCCATGGTGCCGCCGCCCACGACCCCAGCCTTTTTCGTGTTATGCAGAGGTATCGAAGCACCCTGAGCGGAGCGAAGGGCTTCCAGATCGGGTATCTTGGAAAGTTCGCGTTCGGCGAAGAAAATGTGGCGCAGCGCAAACGAGGGCGCAGAACGCGCGAGATCTTCGAACAACCGCGCTTCTCGCGCAAGGCCGCGCTTGAACGGCAGTTCGAACGCCGCTTCCACCGCGTCCACGAGCTTGTGCGCGGCGTAACCGCCGTTTTCTTCCGGCGGACACATCTTGTGTGCTTGCGCAATGACGAAGGGAACGGCATTGGCGGGCAACCCTTGCAGCGACACCTTCATTGCGGAAACGCGACGCCGCGGCTTGTCGGCAAAGTTTTTTGCCGCTTCGACGACATCGCCGTCGACGACGTCATCGAGCAGGCCCTTTTTCTTCGCGTCTTCGGCTTTGACGGTCTCGCCCTTGAGCATCATCTGCAGCGCATCTTGCGCGCCGATTAGACGCGGAAGCCGCTGCGTGCCGCCGGCACCCGGCAACAGCCCGAGCTTGATTTCCGGCAAACCGACTTTGGTCTTCGCCGTGGCAACGCGGTAATCGCACGCGAGTGCCAATTCCAAACCGCCGCCCATCGCGTTCCCGTCGATCGCCGCAATGTACGTCTTCTTACCGGCCTCGATTGCCGCAATCACGTGCCGAACGTTTTTGTCGTTGGCATCGGGCTCTTTGGCGAAGTCGTTGATATCCGCGCCGCCGCTGAAGATGCCGTTGGCGCCGGTGAAGATTACCGCTTGAATAGACGGATCGGCTTCGGCGTGCTGCACTTGCTCGAGCAATTTCGCCGAATACGCGAACGACAGCGCGTTGACCGGCGGATTGTCGAGCGTGATGATCTTGATCATTATGCTACCACTGCGGACTTGCGATCGAGGTCGAACTGCGCCTCGGTGAGCGTCATCACGTCGCCGGAGCCGTCCACGATCTGACGCTTCAGATACGCGCTCTGCGTGAGAACGTGCGAACCGTAGAAACGCGCGGTCGTGATTTTTGCTTTGTAGAATTCGGCGTCGCCGTCACCCGCGGCAAGTTTTTGCGCCGCAACCAGCGCCGCGCGTGCCATCTGCCAACCGCCAGCGGTAATGCCCCAAAGTTTCAGGTAAGGAACGCTGCACGCGACCGCTTTGCGCAGGTCGCCCATCGCCGACATGCCGATGAACTGCGAGGTTTCCGCAAGCGCGCCAATCGCTTTGGAAAGCGGCGCCGCCAGGGCTTTCACATCCTCGTTGTCCGAGGCTTCAAGTTCCTTGGCAACCTTCTGCATGATACCTATGACGCGCGTTGCCGTCGCACCCATGTCCTGCGCGAGCTTGCGTCCGACGAGATCCAGTGCTTGAATGCCCGTCGTGCCTTCGTAAATCGTCGTGATGCGCACGTCGCGGTACTGCTGCGCGATACCCGTTTCCTCAACGTAGCCGACGCCGCCGAACACTTGCACTGCGGTCGAGCAAACGTCGATCGCGGTCTCGGTGCACCAGCCTTTGACGACGGGAATCATGAGATCGACGAATGCTTTGTTTTCCTTGCGCACTTTCTCGTCGGGATGTTTGGTCGCAAGGTCCAGCGAGGCGGCCGTCACATACGAGAGCGCGCGCATCGCTTCGATCTGCGACTTCATCCACATGAGCATGCGGCGCACGTCCGGGTGCTCGATGATGCGCTTGGGCTCGGGCGAGCGCGACGCGACGTCGCGGAACTGCACGCGCTCCTTGGCGTATTGCAGCGCGCTTTGATACGCGCGATCGGCAATCGCCATGCCCTGCACGCCGACGGAAAACCGTGCCGCGTTCATCATGATGAACATGTACTTGAGGCCTTCGTTCGGCTGGCCGACGAGATAGCCGGCGGCGCCGCCGTTCTCACCCAGATTCATCGTGCACGTGGGATTGCCGTTGATGCCCATCTTGTGCTCGATGCCCGCGCAGACCATGTCGTTGCGTTTGCCGAGCGTGCCGTCCGCGTTCACCAGGAACTTCGGAACGATGAACATCGAGATGCCTTTGGTGCCTTCGGGCGCGTCTGGCAGACGCGCGAGCACCAAGTGCACGATATTCTCGGCCATGTCGTGCTCGCCGAACGTGATAAAAATCTTTTGGCCGGTGAGCAGATAGTGATCGCCGCTCGCCACGGCCTTCGTGCGAACCTGCGCGAGATCCGAACCGGCCTGCGGCTCGGTGAGGCACATCGTGCCGGTCCACGTGCCGTCGACGAGCTTCGGAATGTAGAGCTTCTTCTGCTCGTCGGAACCGACGAGTTCGATCGCTTCGATCGCGCCTTGGTTGAGCAGCGGACCGTTCGCGAAACCGACGTTCGCCGCGTTCCACATTTCGAGCGTCGGGCCGAGCATCAGCGAGGGCAGCCCTTGTCCGCCGTATTCATCCGGAACCGGCAAACCGATCCACCCGGCCTTCGCGAACTGCGCGTACGCTTCTTTATAGCCTTTGGGTGTGGTGACGTTGCCGTCTTTCCATGTGCACCCTTCTTTGTCGCCCGTCTGATTGATTGGGTCGAGCACTTCACTCGCGAACGTGGCAGCTTCTTCGAGAATCGGATCGGCGACGTCGAGAACGTCTTGGCATCCGGGAAGCTTTGCAATCTCTTCGAGTCCCGCGAGTTCGCGCAGGACGAACTGCATATCGCGCAACGGCGCTTGATAGCTACTCATTGAATCGAACTCTTTCCGCTAGCTAGCGATCGAAGTGTGCTCTTCCGCGTACAGCTCGTTGCGTAAGCGCTGAACCGAATCGGAAAGCATCTGCAAGTAAGGGAGCATGTTGGCCTTGATACGGGCGAGCCGCTCGCGGCCGGCGGGCGTAATGCGGTAGAGGCGCCGCGCCCGTTTGGTGGGGTGGTCCCACTCACCCGTGACGAAGCCGCGTTCTTCCAGGCGGCGCAGAAGCGGATACACGGTGTTCGTGTTGACGGCCAGCAGGCCGCCGCAGGCGGCCTCGATGCGCTGCATGATGGCCAGCCCGTGATCGGGCTGCTTGTCGAGCAGGTGCAGGATGAGCACCGGCAGGACGGTCTTGGACTTGACCGGCCCCCGCAGAACCTCTTCGGCCGCACGGGTGGCCATGGCGTTAGTCGAAGCACGCATTTATAAAATTAATATAGCACGCTTTGAGCAAACCGCAAGTGGGCGCGCGGCCCCGCGGCATTTCTAGAAGGCGTTGCTTGGCCGCAACGCAAGAGGACCATCCTGGAGGGAGAACCCCGCATGCGTATTTTGTGCTCGGTGGCTCTTTTAGCCGTACTGGCGCTCGTGGCGCCTCAGGCGCAAGCGTCGTCACGCTATGGCGTCATTACGGTACCAATCCGACTCGCCGGTGTGGATCACCATTCAAGATCTCGGAAAGACCAGGAATCTGGATTGGGGCAAAGTCGAACCACGTTCGCGCCGTACCTGGGAATCCGGAAATTACTCCGGGCTATCGTACTATCACGTGCGCTTTCAGTTCATGAACAATCACGGCGGAACTCTGTGCGACACGACCATCGAGATCGTGATGTTTTTTCCCGTCGGCAGCAAAGCGGCCGCTACCGGATACTACGTTCCGGGCAAGGGCTGCTGGGCAGTCCTCGGACAGCGTGACGCAAACGGGAAATGAGCGCATAACCAGCTCAGGGCGATCTCGAATACTTCGTCCGGCGTAAGATCGTCCGTCGCGATCGCCACGTCCGGAGGGTCGTGGAACCCTATGCGCTGCGAGGCGTGAAACGCAGAAGCGGAGAGCATACCGCCCGGGCGATCCGTGCGTTGCCGTTCGCGCTCCTCGAAGCGTTGCTGATCGCCCAACATCAGGTGTACGTGCACGACATTCTTGCGATGGGCCCGCAGCAGCGCTCGAAAACGCGGGCTCATTCCCGTCGAGTCGAGTACGACGCTTCGCCCTTGCTCGGTTGCGCGTTCGAAGCGGCGATGCAATTCGCTGAACACGCGCTCACCGCTGCGCCGCTGGTTGTGCGAGAGAGACTCGCGCACGGCATCAGAGCTGAGATGCACGGCACCGTAATGCGCAGCTAAGCGCGAGGCGAGCGTGGTTTTGCCGGCGCCGATGGCTCCCGTTACTGCAATGACGATCAGGAAACCGGCACGCTGCGGGCACCGTACAAATCGCGGCGCGTCGCCGGCAGGTCGGGAATCGCGCCGGTTTTGAGCGGCCGCGCGAGCAACGATTGAAATAGCCCCATGCGGCCCACACGGAACCCTTGCGCGCTGCCGGCCATATACAAACGCCACGCGCGATAGGATTGCTCGCCGCCGCAGGCAATCGCCTCATCGCGGTTGCGTTCCAAATTTGCAACCCATGCGCGCAGCGTACGCAGGTAATGCTCCCGCAAATTCTCCACGTCGCGCACTTCAAAGCCGGCGCGTTCGGCGAATTGCAGCGCATCGCTGACGTTGACCAGTTCGCCGTCGGGAAAAATGAACCGGTCCATGAATCCGCTCGAGCGTCCGTCGCGCAGGGTGCGATGCTGATTGGCAATGCCGTGATTCAAAAACAGACCGCCGTCTTTGAGCAGTTTGAACGCCGTCGCAAAATACTCGGGCAGTTTCGCACGCCCGACGTGCTCGAACATGCCGATGCTGACGATTTTGTCGAAGGTCGTTCCGGGCAGTTGCCGGTAGTCCCATTGCTCGACGCGCGCGCGATCGGCAACGCCCGCGGCGGAAATACGGCGCCGCGCTTCTTCGCATTGGCGCGTGCTTAGCGTAACGCCTAGAACGTACGCACCGAATTCTTGCGCGGCGCGAACGACCAGCGCACCCCATCCGCAGCCGATGTCGAGCAGCCGTTCTCCCGGACGCAGCCGCAGTTTGCGCAGCGAGTAGTCGATCTTGGCGATCTGCGCCTCATCGATCGTTTGAACGCCTTCGTCGAAGTACGCGCACGAATACACCAGGTTGCCGTCGAGAAACGCGCGGTAAAACGGCACCGGCTGATCGTAGTGAAACCCGATCGCAGCGCGGTCGCGTGCCAGCGAATGGCGTTTGCCGCGCAAGTCCGCCTCGCGCAATTCCGGCAGCGGTGCGGCCGGCAATCGCCGCAGCAGCACCGCAAGCTTCGCCACCGTGCCCATCGCCGGGCGCTCCATGACGGCCATCATCGTATCGACCGCGGCTTCCACGTCGCCCTCGACGTCGAGCAGCCCGGCCGCGAACGCCCGCCCGGCATTCAGATCGACCGGCGGTTTGAACGCCGTGCGAAGCGCGCCGGGGTGATTGACGCAGAGCGTGAAGCGGTGCTCGTCTCGCGCCGGAACCGTGGTGCCTTCCCAAAAGCGGATCGCAAACGTGCGCGCGTAGTCCTCGCCAAAGATGGAACGTAAAACCGCCGCGGCAATACGCGCGTTCGGATCATCTGAAACGAACCGTTCTTGTATTCTTCTGGACCTCCGCGGATTTATATACCCGCCAAAGACCAAAGATACCTGACGCTAGAGCGAAAGGCCGGGACGCCGGGTCCGAACGTCCGTTCTGCACGAGCCGCGACGCGCTTATACTGCAAGCGCGTCTAGAGGGGTACTCCGTGCAAAAGTCAGTGTTTTCGCGATATCTCGCGTTCGCCGCAATCGCTCTGTTCAGCATAACCGCAAGTGCCTGCGGAGGCGGCGGAGGTGGAGGCTCGACTCCACCGGTCGCACCGCCGGGCGGACAACCGCCGCCGACGGGTTCGACCCCCACGCCAAGCCCAGGAACAACGCCGACACCAACGCCTGGAGCGACGGCAACGCCCGTACGCACGCCCACGCCGATGCCCACGCAAACACCGACGCCGACGCCGGTCCCGCCGACAACAACGAGCGTCACGATTCTCCCGGATACCACCGGACGCTTCGGGCTCACGCAAATTTTCGATTGGGACGGCACTCAGTCGCACGCGCCGCTCACAACCTCGCAAATCGAAAGTGAAGCACCGCACGAAGACAGCGTATGGGGTGCGTTCAATGCCGGTGCGTGGAACGCCGGACACCCCGGCATGATCGTCTCACGCTACACATTGCCGGTCGAAGACGACAACAGCATCTCCGGCCACGATATCAACTGGTGGCAAAGCAATCATCCCGACTGGATATTATACGCATGTGATCCGAACGGCAATCCCACCAAACAACTGGCGTGGTCGACGTCGTACTTCCCCGACGTTCCGCTGGATTTTTCCAATCCGCAGGTCGTGCAATTTCAAATCGACGAGATCATTCCGTATCTGAAGGCTAACGGGTATAACGCGCTCGCCGTCGACAACACCGACCTCCTGAATTACTTGCACGGCGGTAACCCGGTGCTGCCTTTGAGCCCGCGCCAGAGCGTGATCACCGGCTATTACGGCTGCGGGACTTACGATACCAGCGGAAACTTCCATCGTGTGTTCGGCGGTCCGCTCAACGCCGCGGATCCCGCATTCATCTCCGCCATGATCAACTGGGTGCGGACCGTGGAATCGGCGCTGCACACTGCGGGCTTGAAACTGGTCATCAATCATCCGCTCTACAATCCGCCGAGCAACGCCAACGAACAGCAGATGCTCGCCGCGACCGACGCGATGGTGTACGAACGCGGCCTAACCGACTACGGCAAGTACATGAGCGGCGAGGCGTACAGCCTGGTGAACAACGCGATTAGTTGGGCAACGGCTGCGCAAACGCATCACGTCGCGTTTCTTGTGACCGATTATCTGTGCAGCGGTTGGAACGGGACTGCCGCGTGGAACAACAATGGGCCGTGTCCCAGCGATCCGTCGCAGATTCCCGCGCCGCAAGCCGATTGGGCGCTGGCGACGTACGCACTCCTCAATCTGGGCGGCGCCGACGTCTACATTTCACCGCAAGTCGGGCAGATGATGTCGTATCGTCCGGAGTACAGCACCACGTACGGTCAGCCGTGCGGATCGTATTCGGTGCAAAACACCTACGTCTTCACGCGAAAATTCCAAGGCGCGCTGGTCGTCGTCAACACGGCCACGAGCGCTACGAGTTATCCGCTGCCTTCCGGCCACACGTATCGCGACATCGAAGGACGCGCCGTAAGCAATCCGCTGAGCCTCGGCCCGGCCGACGGCTACGTGCTGCTCACGAGTAACGGCTGCTCCTAGCCGTTACTCGTAACGCAGCGCGGAGGCCGGATCGATACGCGCCGCCCGCACGGCGGGCAGCAGCGCGGCCACGCACGTGCACAGCACGATAAGCGCAATGACGACAGCGAACGTGGGCGGGTCGAGCGGCGAAATAAGATACAGTTGCGGCTCAATGGCACGCGCGCCGAATACGGCGATGACCAAACCGATGCACACGCCGACGAGTGTGATACCGAGCGCGCGCAGCAGGACGTCGGTCATGAGCGCTCCGGTGCGTGCACCGAGCGCAAGCCGGAGCCCGAATTCGCCGTACCGTTGCGTCACGTTGTACGCGACGACGCCGAAGATGCCGGAGAGCGCGAGCAGCAGCGCAATCGCCGCGAGGGAACCGAGCAGCATCGCGATGGAGCGTGCCTGCATCGAGTTCCTCGCCACGAGTTCGTCGTACGTGTAACTGTCGGGAGGCGCCATCAACGGATCGACCTGCGCGATCGCAGCGGCAACACCGGCGCGCAACATCGGTGCGTGACCCGATGCGCTGCGGGCGACGACGGAAAAAAAGTCGGGCGGTGCCTGCCGAAGCGGCATGTAGTATGCGGGCGCGGCGGGTGCATCGAGATGGTTGCGGGTATCGCCAACGACCCCCACGATGGTGCGCACCGCGCGCGGCGTCCCATTGAACCCCGGCGTGCGAAGTTGCATGCCGATGGCATTGCCGTTCACACCGTACATCCGCGCAAACGCTTGGTTGACGATCGCAACGGGCCGCGACGCACTCGTGTCGCCATCGGTAAACGCGCGCCCGCGCAGAACCGGAATGCCCATCACGCGGAAGAAATTCGCACTTACAGTATCTTCGGCAACGCCGGGCTCTTCGTTGGCCGCAAAGTGCCTGCCGACGATGCCGACTTGGAATTGAATGCTCGTCGGCGAGAGCGGATACGTAATCGCAATCGCAGCCGAATCGACGCCCGGAACGGCGTTCAATCGGTCGAGCAGACGCTGCTCGAACGCGGCACGTGCATCAAGCGTTCCGTACCGGTGGCTCGGCAAGCCGAGCGGATCGGTTGCCAACACGCCGCGGGTTTGAATACCCAAATCGGTATGCACGAGTGTGAAGAAACTGCGCACCACCAGGCCGGAAAGCACGACGAGCGCCAGTGCGATCGCAATCTCGCCCACGACGAGTGCGGAGCGCATGCGATTGCCCGCCGCAGCAGTGCCGCTGCGTCCCGCCGCCTTCAGCGTCGTGTGCAGGTTTGCGTACCGAAGCGCGGCGATTGGCCACAAACCGGCAATCAGCGTGCACAGCGCAACGGTACCGAGCGCATAGAGCAGGGCCATCGGATCGATCGTCAACGCTGCGACGTGCGGCAAACGCGCAAGTGCCGGCCGCAGCGCCGCGAGCATGAGGTACGCCAAACCGACCCCGACAATGCCGCCCAAGAGGGCGAGGGATCCCGTTTCGATGAGCAGTTGCGCCGCAAGCCGGTTCCGCGACGCGCCGAGCGCCGAACGCACGGCGAACTCACGATCGCGCGTAGAAGCGTTGGTGAGCAGCATGCTCGCGACGTTCGCGCACGCGACGAGCAGAATGCCGATGACCGCCGCGAATACCGTCCATAACGCTGACGAAATGCCTCCGATGATGCTTTCGGCGAGCGGACGAACGTAGAACACGACGCCTTTTTCGTAATCGGGATACTGGTTTTGCCAGCGACCGGAAATGAGTTTGAGTTCCGCGTTCGCTTGTTCGAGCGTCACGCCTGGGCGCAGCAGCGCAATACCGCCCAAATAACTCGCACCGCGTTGATTCGCTGGCGCGGTGTCTGCCTGCACGTCGAAGAAGTCGGCCGACATCAATTGCCCGGCTTGCGCTTCGGGGACGCGCACGTCGGGCGCAACGCCGACGATATGATAAGCAACGCCATCGAGATACAGGTTGCGGGAAAGCACGTTGGGTTCGGCGTTAAATGCCGTGCGCCACAGGTGATCGGAGATGACGATATTGCGCACGCCTTTGCGCTCGTCCGCTTCAGTGAAGAAGCGCCCGAGTTGCGCATGAATTCCAAGCGCGCTGAAAAACGCGGGCGTCACGTCTTCGCCCAAGAGCGCTTTCGGTTTACCGGCGCCGGTGAGCGTCGCACCGGAAACGGTGTCGGCGGCGATCAGCTCAAGCGTATGGCTCTGCGCCCTGAAGTCGTGCACTTCCGGGATGGAGAGCGAGGTACCCACGCCGCCGGTATGCGCGTTGCGCTGATGAAACGACACCAGACGCGACACGTTGGGAAACGGCAGCGGCCGCAGCACCACGGCATTGAGAATGCTGAACACGGCGATATTCGCGCCGATGCCGAGCGCGAACGTGAGCGCGACGATGCAAACGAACAGCGGCATCTTGCGCAAGCGGCGAAGCGCATACGACGCGTCGCGCATGAACAGTTCCCCGCGCAGCGACATTCCGCAGAAAAGCAAGTTCATCGCAGCGGAGAGCGGCGATGCCTGCCCTTCATCCAAATCGTTGAGAATTTGTTTGCGATACGCGTTGCGAAAATCGCGCGGGTAGGCGAGCAGCGCGACGTGTACGGGAAAACGCCGGGCGTTCATGCGCGTGCCGCCGCCGGCAAGAGTTTGAAACTGCGCGCCATTCGCACGACATCATCGAGGCGCCGCGCTTCGGCCTGTGCGATGCGCCTGCCATGCGGCGTGAGCTTGTAGCAGCGCCGGCGCGAGTCGGTTGCGTCATCTGCTGCGGGCGCAATCCATCCGTCGAGCAGCATCTGATGCACCAGCGGATAAAGCGACCCGGGCGTGAGTCGCACATTGCCGCCCGTCATCTGCTCGACCGTTTTGGAAATCGCATAGCCGTGCCGCTCTTCTTCGGCAAGCGCGAGCAGCACGTAAAAGACGCGCGGGTTGAGCGGCAAAAGCGAGTCCAAGCTCGACGCCATGGGGCACCTCCATCGATACCTCGATATATTGTGGTTACGATATATCCGCAGTTCGATGGTTGTCAAGCGGCGGACCCGCTGCGCCGCCGACCAGGGGCCGCGCGCGCAAAAGACTAATTGTTTAGTTGATGAAACCGCCGGTTCGGTTCGGCCCGTTCACGCTCGATGCTCAGAGCCGCCTTCTGCAGCGTAAAGGCGAGCCGGTCGCGATCGGGCCGAAGGCCGTGGAACTGCTCATCGCCCTAATGGAACGCCACGGCGAGCTGGTCACCAAACAAGAACTGATGGAGCGCGTTTGGCCCGGCCGCTTCGTTGAAGAGGCAAACATTTCGCAAAACGTACACCGCTTGCGCCGCGTGCTTTCGGAGGGCGGAATGCCGAAAGCAATCATCACGATGCCCGGCCGCGGTTACCGCTTCGTGGCGGCACTCGATGCGCAGACTCCCCGAAGGCACCGGTCCGCTGTTTCTTGGGCCTGGGCCGCCTGTGCAATCGTGATTTTGGCGTTATTCGGTCTTACCGGCAGCCCGAAGGGGACGCCGGCGTTCGCGCACTTGAGCGCCGCTTCGCAGCAGCAGTACCGTCTCGCGCTTTACCATTTGAATCTGCGTCCGGACGTGAGGCAAATAGCAAAGGGCCTGCAAGACTTCGCAGCTGTCGCGCGCCGCGATCCGGCCAATCCGCTCGGATATGCGGGCCTTGCGGATGCATATCTTTCTTTATATGACGCGCAGTGCGATGCGTCGCCGCGTAACTGCAAGCGCATCGTGGCGTCCGTGCGAGCAAACGCGCTCAAAGCGGTCGCGCTCGATCCGGACTCGGCGGAGGCGCACACGGCACTCGCGATGACGTTAAATGAAATTGAAAACGACGTCGCGGGCTCGGAAGCGGAGTTCCGGCGCGCCATCGCCCTGGATCCGGGATATGCGCTCGCGCACCATTGGTACGGTAATCTGCTCACGGTCAGCGGGCGTTTCACCGAAGCGAAGATTCAGCATCGACTTGCGTTGTCGCTGGACCCGACATCGCCCTCCACGTATGCGTGGCTTGCGCACGATGCTTTTTTCACCGGTGATTATGCCGGCGCACTTCGCTTTGCGAAGCGCAGCGCGGAGATCGCTCCCATGGGGCATCCGTCCCGTGTCCTCGTGGCGCTTTCGTACCAGCGCCTGGGTGAGACTGCGAGGGCACTGCGCTCGCTGAAATATCTGGACGCCGTCGAAGCCAAAGCATTCCGAGCCAGCGTCTTTGCCGGCGAGGGCAAACGCGCTGAGGCTTTGTCACTCCTGCGCACGATTACGCTTGCCAGGGCGCGTGCCGCCGACGCCACGTCCGCGATAGCCTTCGCCTGGATCGCGCTTGGCAACGACGCGCGAGCGTACGAGTTCATGAGCAGTACGCCGATCCCCAATCGGGTCGAACGCAATTTTCTCGCGTACGACCCGCGCTGGAGCGGACTACGCGATCCCGGCCGGTTTGCGCGCTGGACGGCACCGCAATAAACAACAAAGCGCGCTGTAAGATTTTTTTGAGGACGGCCGGCGGCAGCCGCGTTACACTAGAGCCCGCATGAATACGCTAATTGCACGTTTGGCCGCCTTTCTCGCAATCGCCCTCGTTTGCACCGCGCACGCACTGCCGGCAACCAGCTTAGCGGGCTTGTGGCAAGCGCGCCACCTGAACAACACGCAAGCGGTTTACGGGCCACTTGTCGTTGTGCGCGCCGGCAATGAATGGCGCGCGCAAATAGCCGGCATGCAGACGCACGCGACCGGCACCGGCAACCGGATTGACTTCACGTTCGGTCCGTCCACGGGCGAGTTTGCCGGCGCGGTTGATGCATCGCGCAGCATCATCACCGGCCACTGGTTTCAAATTCCCACCGTCGATAGCGGCTTGTCTTACGCTTCGCCGGTAACGCTGCATCGCGTTTCTGCCGCGTCGTGGGTAGGCATCGTGCACCCGCTTTACGACCCGATGACGTTCTACCTGAAGACAACCACGGGCAACGGTAACACGCTCGACGCCTTCCTCAATAATCCGGAGCGCGACCTCGGAAACCTTTGGCGAGTAACGGGGCTCGCACAGCACGGCACTGCACTCGCGCTCTTGGACCAGCGCGGACAAGCAGTCGCTGACGGCATCTACCGATCGAGCGACGACGAGCTCTCGTTGTACTTCGACGGCCGCGGCGGTACGTACGACTTTGTGCGCGTACCCGGCAGCGCACCGAGCAACTTCTATCCGCGTGGCCGCCCGCGCGTTCACTACACGTATGCACCGCCGCCGCAGTTGAACGACGGTTGGAAGGTCGGCACAGTTGAAGGGGCCGGCATTTCTCGAAGCGCGATCGAACGCTTTGTACAGTTCTTGAGCGACATGCCGATGGATGGTCCATCGGCGCGCCAAGTGCACGCGCTGCTCATCGCACGGCACGGCAAACTGGTGGTAGAAGAATACTTTCACGGCATGACGCGAGATCGGCCGCACGATCCGCGCTCCGCATCGAAAAGCATTACGTCGACGCTTTTCGGCGCAGCCATCGAAGCCGGTATGCCGGTTTCAGTTTCCACCAAAGTATACGAAGCCATGAACGGCGGCACATTTCCCGCCGGGATCGATCCACTCAAGCGCGCGCTCACCGTCGAATCGCTGCTGACGATGTCTTCCGGCTGGGACTGCGATGACAATGACGATAAGTCGCCCGGCAACGAAAACCACATCTCGGACGACCTTCGCGTTTCGGACTGGTACGGATACACGCTGAAGCTGAAAATGATTCGTCCGCCCGGTACGCAGGCCGTGTACTGCAGCATCCAGCCGAACATGGTCGGCGGCGTACTCGCTCGTGCAACGCATCGCACCATTCCGGATCTCTTTCATACGCTTTTGGCCGTGCCGATGCAGATCAGCGAATACTACATTCCAATCGAACCGAACGGGGATGCGTTCATGGGTGGGGGGCTTCGCCTATTGGCAAGAGACTATATGAAGTTTCCGCAACTGCTGATGGACGGCGGAGTCTGGAACGGGCATCGTATCGTAAGTAAAGAGTGGGCGCAGCGCGCGACGTCGCCGCTCACCGTGTTGAAGTACACGCACGACACGAAATACGGCTATTTGTGGTGGGTGAGAACATTCACTTACAAGG
>JBKPMZ010000095.1:0-7825 GCA_046732415.1 Vulcanimicrobiota bacterium | reverse complement strand
CTGAACCTTCGAGCGCGCGCACGACCGTCGTTCCGGCGGCGATAACACGTCGCTTCTCGCGCTTCGCCAACGCAATGGCATCGACGGTTTGCTGCGGGATGGAAAACGATTCGGAATGCATCACGTGCTCGTCCAATCGATCGCTCTGCATTGGACGGAACGTACCGAGGCCGACGTCGAGAACGAGTTTGACCATCTGCACGCCGCGCGCGTGCAGCGCATCGAAGACCGCTTGCGTAAAATGCAACGATGCCGTCGGAGCAGCCACGCTTCCCGGTTCGCGCGCGAAGATCGTCTGATAGCGCTCCTGCGCCTCTGCCGATTCGTTGTGGATGTACGGCGGCAACGGCAAACGGCCCGCGCGCTCTAGAAACGTTTCGAACGGCACGTTCAAACGAAATTCGACTTCTCGCACGCCGTCTTCGTGCACTTCCGTAACGTCCGCTTCGCCGAGTTCGCCGAAGGTGACGCGCTGGCCGATCTGCAAGCGGCGTCCCGGCTTGGCCAACGCTTCCCAGCGCGTCGCGGAGGGATCGTAGCGACCGTGATGCGGGCGCAGCAACAGCAGTTCCACGCGGCCGCCCGACGGTCGCGTGCCGAAAACGCGCGCCGCGATGACGCGCGTCTCGTTGAGCACGAGCACGTCGCCTTCACGCATGTATTCCGGAAGATCGCGAAAGATGCGATGTTCGATTTCACCGTGGCGCAGCACGAGCAAACGCGAAGCGTCCCGCGGCATTGCCGGCTGCTGCGCGATGAGACGTTCGGGGAGATCGAAAGCGTACGCGGCGGTTAGCCCGGTGTCGATAGTCTGCGGCGCTCCAGGTCCAAAAAGTTTGCCAGGCGCTTATGATCTTCGTCGGTGACCTCAATGAAGAGTACGCCCACCTGATATGTGTCGCGTTCGAAGTCGCGAATCCAGCGCACTTCGCCGCGCAGCGCGAGATTCGGCGGGCTCTTCATCGTGAAGATGTACTTGGTGCCTTTGGGAAGATACTGATCTGCGATGAGGCGCATGCCGGTTTCCGAGATGTCGGCAATTGCGCCGCGAAAGAGCATCGACGAGAGCCGATCCTCGACGATCACGTCGATGTATTTGCGAAGGCGAACGCCTTGCGTGCGCTTTTCGCCGCCTTCCGGCTCGCCGGCCGGCTTTTCGTCAGTCATTCCCTATCCCGGTGCCTGGATAATAGTATGCGAGAATTGCCCGTGCGTCGGAACCGGAAAGCGCCATCCCGCGAGCGCCCCACTGGCAAAGCCCCACGCCGTGCCCTAATCCGCCCCCTTCGATGGTCACACTCGGATCGGCCTGCGTGCACGCAACGGATCGAACCAGCAGGCTGGGCAGTGTGCGCGTACCGAGCGCGCGGCGAATGTCGGCCGCCTTCACGCGCTGCGATCCGTTGGTACCGTTGAACGTCCAAAAGCGCGCGCGCCCGCTTGCGTCGTCATCGTCGAGTACGATGCCGTTGAGATCGCCGATCGTCTGCAACTGCGTGGACAGCGCCTGCACCATGTGCTCCTGCGGCAATTGCTTCGTCCACGCGTACCACGGCGAATCACTGCAATAGGTACACGGCACGCCGCTCAGATATGCGAGCGGAGCGCCGCCCCATGCCTCGCCGTTCGATTCCGTGTGCCCGCCGCAACACGACGAATACAGCGCCTGCGCGAACCCGTCGCCGTACCGCAGCACCTGCCCGGCGGTGGCGTCGACTGCGGCACTACTTTGCGAATGCTCGGCGTCCACGCCGCTATACACCTGATCCGCTTCGGAAGGAACCAGATCGTACGCGTGGCGCGGATTGCTGCGTTGCAGCACATAGGTGCGTGCGACAATCGCCTGAACTTGCAGCGCGGCGGCAGGCCACGAGTACGGCATCTCGCGCGAGACGACGCTGTACAAATAGTGTTCCAGCGGAACGGTGTTGACGACATCGCCGCCCGGCAGCACCGAAAACGTTCCGCGATAGCGCCGCCCCTCGAAGACAAACGTCGCGTCGTCTATACGCTGCGCAATGCCGCGGCCGAGAAGCACGCGCAAGGCCTGCGACTCCGTATTGCTCGCCGGGTCGAACGTGTCATCCTGAAACCTGTTGTGATCCTGAAACCTGTTGTCATCCTGAGGTATCGAAGGATGGCTGAGGCATCGAAGCCCCCCAAAACCCGCGCCCGCGGCACTCAGGACGAACTCCCAGCGATTCATAACAGCCGCTCCTGAGCGGGCTGCGGCGAACCTTTCGCGCCGAGATGCGCGTATGCGTGCGCGGTTGCTTTGCGGCCGCTCGCGGTACGCACGACAAACCCGCATTTGAGCAGATACGGTTCGACGACGTCTTCCAGCGTCTCCGCGTCTTCGGTGAGCGTCGCGGCAATCGCACTGATGCCGACGGGGCCGCCTTTATACTGCTCGACAATCGTGCGTAAAAACGCGCGATCGAGCCGGTCGAGCCCCAGTTCGTCGACCCCTTCGCGGCGCAGCGCTTCGTCCGCAACGGCCTTGGTAATGCGCCCGTCGGCGCGCACTTCCGCGTAATCCCGCACGCGCCGCAGCAAACGGTTCGCGATGCGCGGCGTTCCACGACTGCGCGCGGCGATGGTCTGCGCGCCGTCGTCGTCGATGGGCACGTTCAGCACGTCAGAGGAACGCACGACGATGCGCTTGAGTTCACCGACGCTGTAATAGTCCAGATGGTGCATGATGCCGAAGCGTTCGCGCAGCGGTGCGGACAGCATGCCGGCGCGCGTCGTCGCACCGACTAAGGTAAACCGTTTGAGCGGCAGTTTCAGCGTTTTTGCGTACGCACCCCGATCGACGACGAAGTCGATTTGATAGTCTTCCATCGCCGGATACAGGAACTCTTCGACGACGCGGCCGAGGCGGTGAATCTCGTCGATGAAGAGAATGTCGCCTTCTTCCAGCGACGTCAAAATGCCGACCAAGTCCTTAGGTTTTTCGAGCGTCGGTCCACTGGTCGGGCGCAGTGCACGTCCCAAGTCTTTGGCGATGAGTGCAGCGAGCGTCGTTTTGCCCAGTCCCGGCGGACCGTAGAACAAAATATGCTCGAGCGGCTCGCCGCGGCGGCGCGCCGCGTCGATGGCGATCTTCAAATTTTCGACGACGGTTTCTTGGCCAACGTACTCGTCGAACGAGCGTGGCCGCAGACTCGCGCCGTAGACCTCGTCTTCGAGCGTGTCTTCCGCGCTCACGATGCGCGTCTCGTCAAACGGCGCCGCGGCGTCTTCCGGGCCAAACAATTTTTTGCGCGCGTCGTCAGACATGCTGCGCTGCCTTTCGCCGGTAGATCTCCGACAGCAACGTTTCCGCGTCGTGAATTTGCGGCGAGGCTTCGAGCGTCGCGCGTATCATCTCTTCCGCTTCCGCACGTTTGTATTCGAGTTGCAGCAGCACCGCGAGCGCCTCGTCCGCAAAGTCGGGCATCTGCACGGGCGCCGGCGCCTGCGCCTGCTGGATGAGCAAAAACTTCGTGACCTTGCCTTGCAGTTTCGCGACGATGTCGCGCGCCTTCTGCTGCCCAATGCCCGGCAGTGTTTTCAGAAACGCGTGATCCCCTCGGTCGATGGCGCTCGCGATACGCGCCATCGGCTGCGAGAAGGCGCGCGCCGCCGAGCGCGGCCCGATGCTCGCGACGCTGATGAGCGCCTCGAAAAACTCACGCTCGATCGCATTGGCAAATCCGTAAAACGTATAGTGCCCGGTATTTCCGTCGATGTTGAGCACCGAATACACTTCGAGCGCGACTTCCTCACCTTCGCCCGCGCTAATCTTTTCGGCCACACACGCCGGCAGAAATACTTCGTACGCAAGGCCGTTTACATCCAAAACGACCTTGTCCTCATTTTTTTCAAGAAGGACGCCTCGTATCCGCGAAAACACCTACGCAAGGCTCCAAAAGATGGTGACGGTCTGTATGCCGTTCCGGCAATCTCCGACTTTTTCGAGCAAAACACGATGTTTTCTACAAAACTTTGTTTTCTCGAAAAAGCGGAGAAGCGGTGAATTTGCCATGGAGGGCAAATTCACCAGCGGTTGCGGGAACGGCATACAGACCGTCACCGATAGCTCCGATTGCAAAACGCAAGAGCCAACGCGAGCGCATCCGAGACGTCATTCGGCTCCGGACGGCGGCGCAATCCAAGAAGCTGCGTAACCATGTGATTCACTTGTTCCTTGCGCGCCGCGCCCGAGCCGATGAGCGCGCGCTTGACGAGCGAATGCGCGAGCGTGTGCACCGGAACGTTGTGCTGCGCGCCGGCCAGACACAGCACGCCGCGCGCGTGGCCCATCATGATCGCGGTTAGCGGATTTTTGTACGTCGTGTAGAGTTCTTCGATCACCATGACGGTCGGCTGCGTCGACGCGACGACCGCCGTAATCCCGTCATGCAGTTCACGCAAGCGCTGCTCCAGCGTGCCGTTCACTTTCGGCGTCACGACGCCGGCTTCGAGCAGGCGCGTGCGTCCGCCGGCAAATTCGATGACGCCGTAGCCCGTCGTGCGCAGGCCCGGATCGACGCCAAGGATCCGCTGCGTCACGGCTGCGGCGGCTGCGCGCTCGCGCTGTTGACGTAGATGCTGACGACCTCACCCGGACGCAATGTGGTACCCGCGTACGGTTCGGTGCGAACGACTTTGCCGTCGGCGCCTTCGGTTGTCGGCGTAATGTTGCCGACGGTATAGCCCGCATTGAGCAGCGTGTTCTTGGCACTCTGCAAATCCATGCCTTCAGTGTCGGGAACCTCACCGGGGACCGACACGGTGATCTTCACCGCATTGCCTTTTTCGAGCGGCGTGCCGCCGGCGGGGTCCTGCTCGACGACCAGACCGTTGTCGGCCGACGCGGGATGAATCATGTAGAAAATACTGACCGCGAAACCCGCTTTCGTGAGCGCGGTGTTCGCGCTCACGTAGTCGTCGTTCACCACGTTCGGTACGTTCGACAAACCGCCGCCGGTACTGACGACCACGTTCACCGTTACGCTGTGATCCGATGGGATGGTCGTGCCCGTCGATACGTCCTGCGAGGCGATGACGTTCGGTGGAATGTCCTTGAGCGCCGCCATCTCGGTGATGTTGATCGTAAAACCGTCTTTGGCCGCGATCGCGCGCGCTTTATCGAGCGTGAGCCCGATGAGACGCGGCATTTTGACCGGGGCCGGACCGTTCGAGACGACGAGCGTCACCGCGGAGCCTTCGCGCAGTTTCGTACCGGGCTTGGGTTTTTCGGCGATCACCGTGTCCTTGGGCGTTTGATCGTATTTGCGCTCGATTTTGACCTGGAACTTGTCGTACTCCAGATCCTTTTGCGCATCGGAGAGCGTGTAGTTCGTCACGTCACGCAATCCCACAGTCGGTTTGCCGCTGCTCACGACGAGCGCAATCGTGCTGCCTTTCGGCACTTGCGTGCTGGCCTGCGGATCCTGACTGATGATGTGATTCGTCGCGACCTTGTCGCTGGTTTGGCGTGTGACTTTGTAATTGAGTCCGGCATTGACGATCGCTTGCTGCGCCTGCGAGTCGGTCATACCGACGTAGTTGTCGAGCGTAATCTGCGGCACAGATGGCCGCGTCGCGAAATAGCCGGCAACGGCGGCAATTACCAGTGCCGCAAGCACCAATACGATGTAGGGACCGACCGAGCGCGGACGGTGTTCCTCTTCATCGATTTCGGTTCGCCGGTCGGGAAGGCGCGACGGGCGCGGCGGCGGCTGCAGCGGACCTTGGATCGGCTGCGTCGGCGAATCGTCGCCGAACGCGTAAGCGGCAATCGCCGGACGCTCGCGCGCCTCGCGCAGCGCCGATGCAACCTCGCTCGCCGACTGAAAGCGGTTGTCCGGATGCTTTTGCAGCAGCCTGTTCACGATCGATGCGAGCGCGGGACTGACGCCGCTGCTTTCCGGATCGATCGTTGGAACGGCATCCGAAACGTGCTTGAGCGCGACGGTCACGGGCGAATCGCCGGTATACGGCAACTGACCGGTGAGCATCTGATACAGGACGACGCCGACGCTGTACAAATCGGACGTCTCGTGCAGCTCGTGGCCCTGCGCCTGCTCGGGCGAGAGATAGTACACGCTTCCCATGATGAGACCCGGACGCGTCATCGCCATCGTTTGCTGCGACATGGCTCGCGCGATGCCGAAATCCGAGAGCTTGACGACGTCGTCCTTGGTGATGAGGATGTTCGCCGGCTTGATGTCGCGGTGCAGTAAGCCTTGGCGATGCGCGTACGCAAGACCGTTACAAATCTGCGCGGCGTAGTCGATCGCGACCGGTTCGGGCAGTTTGCCGTCGGACGCAATCATCTCGCCGAGCGACGGCCCGTCGACCAGTTCCATCACGATGTAATACGTGTCGCCTTCGCGCCCGACGTCGTACGTGTTCACGATATTCGGGTGAGAGAGACGCGCGGCCGATTCCGCTTCCTGATAAAAGCGGCGCACGAACTCTTGATCCGACGCATACTGTTCGCGCAGCACTTTGATCGCGACGCGGCGGCGCAGCAGCGTATCGGTGCCGCAGTAGACGGTGGCCATGCCGCCCTCGCCCAGTTTGCGGTCGAGCCGGTAGCGATTATTGAATACGTGCTGCTCGTTTATCATCTAGAAGGCGCTCCGGCCTAGCCTGCGCGCCCCCCGCGCTAGAGCGCGGGGCCCCCGATGCCTCATGGCCGTAAAGCAACCTCCTGTTGCCCCGGCATGCACACCATCCTGGCTGCTAGCGCCTCTATGTGATCTCAGTTCAAACGCTCCCCGTGGGCGCCGCATCAGTATGCTCATTACTTGACGTGGTTTAGTGCAACGCGAAGGACATTTCTTGCTATCGGCGCGGCGACAGCGGCTCCGTATCCCGCATTTTCGACGACGATGGCAACGACCACGCGGGGATTCTCGGCCGGCGCGAAACAGACGAACCACGAATGCGGCGCTCCAAGAGGGTTGGTTGCCGTGCCGGTCTTGCCGGCGACGGTTACGCCCGAGAGCTGCGCCGAGGTGCCCGTTCCACGCTGTACCACCGCGACCATCATCTTCTTCACATTGTCCGCCGTATCCGCCGATATGGGCGTCGCCAGCTCGCCCGCTCCGTAACTGCTTCCGGCGCTTCCCGGGAAGCGAACCTGCCGCACGATGTACGGACGCGGCTCCGAACCGCCGTCCGCAATCGTTGCCGCAACGAGCGCCATCCGCAGCGGCGTCATCAGCAACGCGCCTTGTCCGAAGCCCATCTGTGCAAGTTCGCCCGGAACGATGGACGATTTCGGGGGCACGCGGTCGCGCGATGCGGGCAATTGAAAATCGAGCGAACTGCCGATGCCCCAGCGATCCAAGTAGCGGTAGAACGTGTCGGTTCCCATCTTGAGCGCAATCTGCCCGAAATCGACGTTGCTCGAGAGTGCGAACGCCCCGGTGAGATCTTGGGTTCCGGTTGCTTCGCTTTCGTCGTTGTGCAGCGTGAAGTCGCCAATGGTGTAATATCCCGGGTCGTACCACGTCGATTGCATGGTGACCGTACCGGAGTCGAGTGCCGCGGCGGCGGTGAAAATCTTGAACGTCGATCCCGGCGGATACAAGCCGTCGATGGCGCGATTGAGCAGCGGGCTGCTCTGATCGTGCACGAGCGACGGAAACTCGGCGCGCAAATCGTTTGGGTCGAACGTCGGGACGCTCGCAAGCGCGAGCACCGCACCGCTGCGCGGATCGAGTACCACGCCGGCGCCGCGCGAATGCTGCGAGAGCAGCGCGTAGAGTTCGTGTTGAATCGCCGGTTCGATCGTCGTAACGACGTCGGCACCGCGGGAGACCGA
>JBKPMZ010000094.1:0-12260 GCA_046732415.1 Vulcanimicrobiota bacterium | reverse complement strand
GTGCAGGTGGCAACCATCCTCAGCGTCGCGCAGCACTTCGCGCGCTTCCGCGAGCATCGCCGGCGACAGCGGCACGGCTTGCTCGATGCTGCCGTCCGGTGCGAGAAAATCCGCTTCGCTCCACTCTTCCCACGTTTCCAGCGGCCGCCCGTCGACCTGCGCCGGAAACCTGACACAAAAGCCTTCTTCCACGTGCAGACCGACGACCATGACTTTCGTTCCGCGCGCGAAGTAGGTGCCGTCTTTCCAAAGCGTGCCGTACGTGGTCTGGTAGCCTTCGCCAATCTTCAGCGGTTCGATAATGTCAGACTCCAAACGGATTGATCGGTTTTTCGCCGATGTACGTGAGCACGCTTTTGGTTTCCGAATACAGCGCCATGGTTTCGTAGCCCAGTTCGCGCCCGTAGCCGGATTGTTTGTAACCGCCGAACGGCACGCCCGGGAAAATGGCGTACGGCGTGTTGATGGCCACCGTGCCGCTGCGCAGCGCGCCCGCGACGCGATTGGCGCGGCCGATATTTTGCGTCCAAATGCTGGCGGACAGCCCGTAGTCGGAATCATTTGCGAGCGCAATCGCCTGCGCTTCGTCCTTGAAGCGGATGAACGTGACGACCGGGCCGAAGATTTCCTCGCGCGCGATGCGGTGCGCCGGCTGCGCTTCGTACCCCGTTGCCGCCCAGAACCAGCCGCGTTCGAAATCGCCCCCCGGTACTGCGCGCTCCCCGCCGAAAAGTTTGGTCGCGCCTTCACTCGCGCCGATCTCGCAGTACGAACGGATTTTTTCCAGCTGTTCGCGCATCGTGATCGCACCGATCTGCGTTTGCGGATCTTCGGGGTTGCCGACGCGCAGTTTTTGCGCTTTCTCCGTGAACTGCGCGATGAACTCGTCGGCGATACCCTCGTGCAGCAACACGCGGGAACGCGCCTCGCACGTTTGCCCGGCGTTGTAGAAGATGCCGTACAAAGCTCCGTTCACCGCTTGCGTCACGTCGGCATCGTCGAACACGACGGACGGCGATTTTCCGCCGAGCTCCAGCGTGACGCGTTTGATCGTTTGCGCGGCGGTCGCCGCAACTCGCTTGCCGGTAGCGGTGCTGCCGGTGAATGCAATCTTGTCGATGCCGGGATGCTCCACCATAGCCTGGCCCAAATCGGTGGCCGAGCCGGTGAGCACGTTGAGCACGCCTTCAGGTAAACCCGCTTCGAGCGCAATCTTCCCGAGTTCGAGTGCAGTAAGCGGCGTCGACGGTGCCGGTTTGAGCACCACCGTACAGCCCGCGGCCAGTGCCGGCGCAACTTTCCACGACGCCAGCAGCAGCGGAAAATTCCACGGCACGATTGCACCGACGACGCCCACCGGTTCGCGCGTCGTGTAGGCAACGTAACCGGGCATGGGCGCAGGCAGCGCATTGCCGTAATTCTTGGTCGCGGCGCCGGCGTAGAACTCGAAACAATCGACGATGGCTCCCAACTCGCCCTTTGCCGTTGACACCGGTTTGCCGTTGTCGCGCACTTCGATCGTCATCAGATCGCTCGTGCGCTCCGCGATCAGCTGCGCCATCTTGTAGATGATCTTCGCGCGCCGCGACGCGGCCATGGTCGCCCATTTGCCGGTTTCCAGCGCGGCGCGCGCAGTTTTCACCGCACGGTCGACGTCGGCGGCGCCCGCGTTTGCCACGTCGGCGAGCGGTGCGCCCGTTGCGGGATTCACGTCGGCATACGTGCCGCCCTCGTGCGCGTCGACCCACTCTTTGCCGATGAGCAATTGCGTTTTCGTACTTGGTGCAGTTGCGGTCATGCTCCGCCGTCCAGCCTTTCGAAAATGGTGCTGATGCCTTGGCCCACGCCGATGCACATGGTAGCCAGGCCGTACCGCGATCCTCTGCGGCGCATTTCGTGCAGCAGCGTCGTGGCGATGCGCGCGCCGCTGGCACCGAGCGGGTGCCCGAGCGCGATCGCTCCGCCGTTGACGTTCGCCTTTTCGGGAGCGATTTCCAGGTCGCGCAAGCACGCGATGGACTGCGCCGCGAAGGCTTCGTTGATCTCGACCAGATCGACGTCGCGCATTTGCAAGCCCGCCCGATCGAGCGCTTTGCGGCTCGCCGGAATCGGCCCCAGACCCATCACGTCGGGATGCACGCCGGCAACCCCGGTTGACACGATGCGCGCCATCGGCCGCAGCCCGTAGCGCTCGGCGGCCGAGGCTTCGCACAGCAGGAGGGCCGACGCGCCGTCGTTGATGCCTGACGAATTGCCGGCCGTCACCGTGCCGTCTTTTTTGAACGCCGGTTTGAGCTTGGCGAGCGCTTCGAGCGTGGTCTCCGGGCGCGGATGTTCGTCGGCGCGCACCTCCGCGACGGGCACGATTTCGTCGTCGAATGCACCGCGTTCGAGCGCCGCTTTCACGCGCTGCTGCGAAGTCAGCGCGAAGCGATCTTGTTCTTCGCGCGTGATGCCGTACTGTTCGGCCACCCGCTCCGCCGTTTCACCAAGTGAAATAGGCGGATACAGCTGCTTCATGCGCGGATTGATCATGCGCCAGCCGATCGTCGTGTCCCACATCTGCGGCGGACGTTCGTACGGCTTCTCGGCTTTGAGCTGCACGAACGGCGCGCGCGTCATGGATTCCACGCCGCCGGCGATCATGACGTCGCCGTCGCCCCAGGCGATTGCTTGGGCCGCGGAATTGATGGCCTGCAAGCTGCTGCCGCACAAACGATTGAGCGTTGCACCGGGCACTTCGACCGGCAACCCGGCCAGCAGCACGGCCATGCGCGCGACGTTGCGATTGTCCTCGCCGCTTTGATTGGCCGCGCCGAGCAGCACGTCGTCGATGCGCGCGGGGTCGACGCCCGTTCGCGAAACGAGCGCCTCGACGACCGTCGCCGCTAGATCGTCCGGCCGCACGTGCGCGAGCGCGCCGCCGTACCGGCCGATCGGCGTGCGCACCGCGTCGATCACCCAAATCTCTCTACCAGCCAAGTTTCACGTCCGCAAGATCGCCGGTCTGCTGCCGATCCTCGCCGGGCTGCACGTCGAGCACCCACAGCGCGCGGCTGGGAGCGAACGCCGCTCCGTCTTCCGCCGCCAAACGCGTAAGGATGCGCCGCACGCGGTCGCCGCCGATCTCTTGTCCCCACGTAATCGGTCCGCGCGGATAATTGGTTCCCAAACACATTGCCAGGTCGATGTCTTGCGGGGATGCGATCTCTTCCTGCACCGCGTACACCGCCTCGTTCACAATCGAACCGATCGTTCTTCCGAGAAATAAGCCTGCCGCGTCTTCCACCAGCACGACGCCGCAGCCGATGCTTTCAAACAGATCCTGCGCCACTTCGAGCGCATCGTCCGACGTTTCGTCCGCATCGACGATCTCGACGACTCGCTGATGTTCGAGCGCCGAGAGAATGCCGTAGCCGACGACGCGCTCGGGATGCGAAACGCGCTTTGCGATCGCGCTCAAATCCGACGCGTACGCGTCGACGAAGATCACCGCTTCGGGTGGCAGGCGCAAATCGAGCGCTTCGATGACCGAGACGCGATCGGATGCGCCGTCTCCGACGTCGAACACGATCGTCGCATCTTGCGGAATCTCGCTGATCGTGTCTTCGTCTTCCCACAGCTGCACGTCCGCGTACGCGCGCTGTAAACGCTCGCACATCTCCTCGGCTAGCCCGGCATAGCCGATTATCACCACACGCTCGTCGCTATTGATTTCGGTCGCGGGCTGCGGCACGCCGTCGTCGTGCGGGACCGCGCCGCGTGCGTAGTCGTAAAACCCCGCGCCGGATTTGCGGCCCAAACGGCCTTGCGCGACCATCTCTTGCTGCACGGCAACCGGTTCGAAGCGATCTTCGCCCGTACGCTCGTACACCGATTGCGTCGTAGCCAAATTGACGTCCATGCCGATGAGATCCATCAGTTCGAACGGCCCCATGCGAAAGCCGGCGCCGCGTGCAAGGCGGTCCAAGTCATCGATCGGCGCAACGCCGGCTTGGTACGCGCGCATCGCTTGCAAGTAATACGGACGCGCGACGCGATTGACGATGAATCCGGGCGTGTCGGCCGCGAGCACAGGCGTTTTGCCCATGCGCTGCACGATGTCGCGCGCGCGCTCGATCGCCTCCTGCGCCGTTTGCGCGCCGTGCACGATTTCGACGAGTTTCATCGCCGCGGGCGGATTGAAGAAATGCAGTCCGAGGACGCGCTCGGGATTGGGCAGACCGTCGGCGATATCGCCGACCGCAAGCGACGAGGTGTTGGTCGCAAGCAGCGTGTGCGCGTCGAACGCTTTGACCATTTGCGCGAAAATTTCGCGCTTGAGTTCCAGGCGCTCGGGCACCGCTTCAATCGCGGCCAGCGCTTCGCCCGGCTGCAACTGCGCGTAATATTGCACGCGCGCAGGCGCGTCAGGTGCACTCGCGCGTTCGGCGTCTTTGACGATGCGCTTCCTCGCGCGTTCCTGCGCGGCAAAGTCCGGCTCGACCAAGTCGACGTCGAACCCCGCAGCGGCCGCCACGAACGCGATACCGGCGCCCATCGTGCCGCCGCCGATGACTACGATTTTGCTCATCGCGGCCTCTCATTACGCGGCGCACGAGCGGGGACCCGCCGCCGGGCATGGAACGTGCGGCGCGATGGACGAGCCCGGTTGGCAGGTTGCCGATTCCTCGTACGTGTTGGACAGCCCGTATCTGCGCATACGCCGCGACCGCATCGTGCTGCTCGACGGCAGCGAGATCGAAGATTACTACGTGCGCGAGAGCCGCGGGTACGTGATCGTCTTTGCGCTCACCGGCGACGGCAACGTCGTGCTCGTGCGCCAGTACAAACACGGCATCGGCAAAGTCTTGCTGGAACTGGTTGCGGGCGCCATCGACGAAGGCGAAGATCCGCACGAGACGGCACGGCGCGAGCTCGCGGAAGAAACGGGCTATGCCGCACATTCGATCGATTACGTGCGATCGTTCGTCACCGATCCCACGAACGCGAACACGATCGCGCACCTGTTTGTTGCGCGCGGTGCGTACGTGGCAGGCGAACAGCACTTGGACGCGACCGAAAATATCACGGTCGAACTAGCACCGCTGGACGCACTGCGCGACCTCTTGCGATCCGGCGCGATCGAGTCGATGCCGCACGTGGGCGCGATCTACTTCATGTTGGACGGACGCATCTGAGCGCTTCGCGAAGCTGCGCGAGATCGCCGAAAGGATACAGCACGTCTTGCGCGGCGGCCACGACGCGTACGCCGTTTCGCGAGCGCACGCCGAACGTTTGAAGCGCCCGCAGACAGTCGTCTGAAAAGACGCTCAAGCCCCCGGAATACGGCGTGAGCGCCGGCACGATCACCAGGCGATCGCTCACCAAAAACGCGGGCGCGCTTTCGCGCCCCGCGAGCGGCAGACTGGGGTGCAAATGGCCGATAATGCAGCGGTCGTATAGCTGCGCGCCCCGCGGCGGTTTGTCGCCGTGCAGCAGCAGCCAGCCGTCGCGGTACGCGAACTCGGCGGTTTCACCGAGCACGGCAGCGCCGCGCGTACGGCCTTCATGGTTGCCCGCAATCAACGTGAGCGCCGCCGCAGCGCGCAACGCGTCCAATGCATCGCTCACCGCCAGTGCGGCGCCGCCGCTCATGCGGGAAGCGTGCACGACGTCGCCCAGCAGCACGATCTCGCGCGCTTGCAAACGCTTTACCGCAGCGAGCAGCGCGCGGACGATCTCGCCGGTGCTCCACATCGGCAGCGCTGCCCCAATAACGTCTTCGTAGCCGAAGTGCACGTCTGCCGCGACGATGGTGCGCGATTCGTGCAGCCATAGCACACCCGGCGCCGCCGCGCTCACGCCCGCAAGCATCTCTACGACCGGCGCGGCGGACTTCGGCGCGTTCATACGGCGATGCCTCGCTCGCCGAGCACTTCCAGTACGCGTTCGTGCAGCGCTTGCACCATCGACGCGCGATCGTCCAGAACCACCGAATCGCCGAAACTCGAGGTCAGCATGCCGAACGTGAACGGCGAAGCGGCAGGTGGATGGATCACGCGGACGTCGCCGTCGATCTGTTCGAGATACTCTTGCGCGCCCGGCGCATCGAGTACGTCCTGCGTCACGGTTCGAAACGTTTCGCGCAACAGTGGAAAGCCGCGATCCGCCGCATACAGGCGCTCGAAAATTTTTTGGCTGTTCCATGCAAGTGCAGATCGGCGAAGCGTTCGGCCGCCGGCGCGGCGCAGCACGAGCAGTCCCGTATTTGCGACGTGGCGGAAAAACCGATGCAGCAAATTGGAGGATCGCAATCCGGCCAGCAGATCGCGCTTGAAGTTTTCGGCATGCAGCAGTGATGCCCACACTGCGTCCGGCAGCGTTTTGCCGTGGGGCAGCGTGAGCAGAAACCCCTCGTCGTCCGTCGTCAGCGTCGTATTCGCACGGTTGTATTGAAAGACTCGCGCGGCCACGACGCGCGCCAGCGTTTCGTTGATGCGCCGTCCGGCACCGGTATGGAATGCCGCGGTTTGCCGGCGGTCCATGCGGTAGATTTCGATCACGGGACGCCGCTCCGACGGTATCGCGGAGATCGCCGCCTGCTGCGCGACGTAGCGCACGACGTGCGCGGCCTCGAATTTTTGCAGACCGTAGCGCGAGGTGAGCCACTCCATCGCGCATGCCGGCTCGCCGGTCCGCAAACGGTGCTCCACGCCCGTTCGGAGCACGTGAATTTCGCGCGCAAGTGCGGCAGGAATGCCTTTCATGTGCGAGCTCCACTGCGGCACCGTGGGGCGCCCGGCGAAGGGCTCGGCAACGATGCCCGATGGTGCGATTTCCTTCACGCGAAACGTTTTGCCGCCGAGCACGAACACGTCGCCGGCTTGCACGTCGTTCAGAAAGCTGTCCTCGACGCGGCCGATCGCGTTTCCGGATTTCATGCGCACCATGACGTGCCGCTCGTCGGGAATCGTGCCGACGTTTTCGAAGAACGCCGCGCACGCTTCGCGGCCGAGGCCGTACAGCGCTTCGCCGTCAAATCCAATCCGTCGCACGTGCGCCTCATCCGGCCCCGCGCCGCCCCCCGCTAGATACTGCGCGCAGCGCACCAGATCTTCACGTCGCAGCGCCGCGTATGGGTAGGCGCGGCGTGCGATCCCCAGCGCGCCGTCGACGCTCAGGCGGCGATCGTAGCATACGGTTCCCACCAGCCACTGCGCGAGCACGTCGAGCGGTGCTTGTGGAATGATTGCGTCTTCGATGACGCCCTCGGCGATGCAGCGCTTGAGCGCCGCCGCTTCAATGATGTCGTCGCGGTCTTGAGCGATCACCGTACCGCGCGCGATAGCATCCGGCCGGTGCCCCGCGCGTCCTATGCGTTGCAAGGCGGCTGTCATACCGCGTGCGCCGCCGATCAAAAACACGCGGTCGATATAGCCGATATCGACGCCGAGCTCCAAACTCGAACTGCAGACGACCGTGCGCAGTTTGCCGGCGCGCAATGCCGCTTCGACGCGATGCCGCACGCTGCGTTCGAGTGCGGAGTGGTGCACGCCGATCCGCGCGTCGTAGATTCGCTCGCGCTGCTGCTCGCCGTCGATGGTTTCGATCGTATCGGGTTGTTCGACGTGCTGCAGCATCTCGTGCGCCACTCGTTCCGCTTGGCTGCGCACGTTCGTGAAAACGAGCGTCGTGCGTTCGTTCTCGCTCATATCGGCCGCCGTATGCGCCACCTTCGCAAGCGGCGCCATGGCGCCGGCGAACGGTGCGGCGACGTCGATCGAGATCGAACGCAAACCGCGCGCATCGACGATCTCGCAGTCGCGATCCGTGCCCGTGAGAAACTTCGCCACTCGTTCGAGCGGGCTTATCGTCGCGGAAAGCCCCACGCGATTGAACGGCGCGCGGGCAACCTCTTCCAGCGACTCCAGCAGCAGTGCCAGATGCGCGCCGCGTTTGTTTCCCGCAAGCGCATGAACTTCGTCGATGACGACCGTCTCAACGTCGACGAGCGTCTTGCGGTATGATTCCATCGCCAGCATGACCGCCAGCGATTCCGGCGTCGTCATCAAAATGTGCGGCGGCCGCGAGAGCATGAGCCGTCGCTCTTCCTGCGGCGTGTCGCTCGTGCGAACGCCCGTACGCACGTGCGTCTCGCGAATGCGGCCACGGCGCAATCGCGCCCGCTCCGTGTTCGGGCGCTCCAGCAACCCGATCTCGCGCATCGGCCTGCGCACGTTGTGCTCGACGTCGTAGCCAAGCGCGCGCAGCGGAGAAACGTAGATCGCAAACGTGCGGGGGTAGAGTTCGTCGCGATCGCGCCGGTACGCCAGGCGCGACATCACCGGCAGGAACGCTGAGAGCGTCTTGCCGGTCCCCGTCGGCGAGCAAATCAGCACGTTGCGCCGCTCCAGTCCGGCGGGCAGCGCGCTGCGCTGCGGTATGGTGGCCTCGCGCAGATGCGTATCGCACCACGCGGCCAGGTCCGGATGCAGGCGTTCGAAGATTGGGTCCATGCGCTCGAACGTCTGTTCGCCAACGGCAATGGGGCGTTCCGCTTGGAACGCCCCACGTAGCGGGTTCTCTTTTTATGAAAGCTTAGGGCTTGGGTTTGCTTGCGGACGCGAGCGAGTCGGCCGTCAGTTTCAGATCGACCGTTGCCTGCGTCTGACCGCTCTGCGTGTAGTGCACGCTCAGCGGCACAGTGCGGTTCATGTCGTAGCTAATCTGGGCATCGTGCGCCGACGGAGCGTTGCCGGTGAGCTTGCGCGACTCCGTAATCGCCAGAACGCCGTTATCGTTCGCCGTTACCGTGAAATCGTCGGTAAGCATCGCGGTCCCGACCGGACCGGCGATACGCCAGTGATTCTTTTCATCCAAATTGTTGCCGTCGATGAAATTGCGGCCGAGCAGATGCGCGAGTTCCGTTTCGACCGGGCTTAGCGCTTTCGGATCGTCGCACGAAACGCGCGTGTCGCCGTAGACCCAGCAGGTCGCCGGAGCGAAGTTTTGATCCGCCGCGCCGTCGGATTTTTGCGCAAAGCGCACGATGAGCGCGCCGTCTTGCGTGCCGCCCATCACGTCGGCGGTGATGGTTCCGGAATACTTCGCCGATGCGCCGGCGGCCGTAAAGGTGTACGAAAGCGAGCGCACCGGTTTGGGTGCGCTCGCCGAAGCTGCTGCTAAAACAAGTGCCGAGAGCATCTAGTGGCTTTGCGACGCCTGCGCGAGCGAATCCCCCGTCAGCGTGAGCGTCAACTGCTGGCGCGTCGTGTCGTAATTACCCGCGCCGGTCTGGCGCCGCGTCGTCGTATCTTCTTTAATCACGTCCGGCACGCTCATCTTCTGGTTGTACGTGAGCGATCCGTCCGTCGTGGCGTTGAAGCCGTTCACGCCCGCAACTTTGAGCACGCGCTGATACGTAATCGGAACGGTGTCTCCGCTGCTCTGACCAAGCGTGTAATCCGAAGTCTCTTGCGACTGCGAATCCGACGCCGCATACCGCCAGTGGTTCTTCGCGTCGATCGTCGCCGGATTCACGAAGTTGCGCCCGAGAAAACGCAGCAGCGAGGTTTCTTCTTCATTGAGCGCGCCGTGCGTTTGATCGCAGATGACCGCGCCGCTGCCGTATACCACGCACATCGTGGGAACGTTGTCGCGACGGTTGCGCGCCTGCTCCGAAATCTGCACGACAAGACCCGAGTCGGGCTGCGCTTGCAGCACGTCTACGGTGATCTGTCCTTCGTCGCTCTGCCCGGCGCGATAGTCCGTGCTGCCCGAGACCGGGCCGTCACCGCCGATGCCGGAATCATGTACCGTCGACGTCGTATCGAGGCTGACGTCAAACTTGTAGACGAGATGCCGGATGGGCTTGACGCCGTCGGCAAATGAAACGCCCGCCGTCAGCGCAATTGCCGCTGCGAGCGAAAAAGAAAAATAAGCCAATCTGTTCATAGCGCGATCAGTGCCCTCCGGAATAAAAAAGCGACCGCAGGAAGTTCCCGCGGCCGCTTTTCCGTTCCTACGGCGTGCTCGAGGCCAGCGAATCGTGCTGGAGGGTGAGCGTCACCTGCGTTTCGGTACGGTTGTCTTGCCCGATGTCCACATGCTGGCGTGTCACGGTGTCCTCCTCGACTTTGGTCGGGGCAGAACGCTTTTGGTCGTACGAAAGCGAGCCGTCCGTCGTCGCCACGTAACCTTGCGCTCCTGTGACCGTGAGTACGCGCTGCAGCGATATGTCCGTGAGATCGCCATGCTGCCCAACGATCGTGTAGTCGTTGCTTTCCTTTGCCTGCGGCGTGGTCGCATCGTACGACCAGTGATGTTTCGCGTCGATGGTGCTCGGATTCACGAAACCGCGCCCAAGCAAACGCAGCAGCGCCATTTCTTCCTCGTTGACCTTTTGGCTGCTGTCGCAAATCACCGACCCGATGCCGTAGACCACGCACAGCGCCGGTTCCGCGTTACGGTCGCCGCGCGATTGTTCGGAAATCTTCACCACCAGGCCGTTGTCGGGCTGCACTTGCAGCACGTCGACGGCGATCGTACCTTGATCGCTATCGCCTGCGCCGTAATGATTAGTGCCGGTCCCGCTTGCGGACGCAATGTGCAGAGCGGCATCGCCGTTGCCGATACCGGATGTTTTGACTTGCATATCCGTCCGGATGGTCACGTCGAACGAATACACGAGATGGCGGATCGTCTTGAGTTCGGCCGCGCCGGCGCACGTCAGTGATGAAAACGCCAAAACACCGGCTAGTACAAGGCGTAACGTACTATACATAGGCACCCACCCCCAAAAGAAAGATAACGGCGGACTTCGTTACGAAGTCCGCCGATTGCTGCTGCACATCGTGGAGGGCTCGAAAGCGAGCCTAGGCGTACGCGTCGATGCTGTTTCCAATCCCCATGGACCCGAAAAGTCGCGCTACTAAGTCCTGCTGAAGATTTTCGGCATCTTTGAGAACGCCGATGCTAATCGTGGTTCCGGCCCTGGACTGGGCCATACTGCCGGCAAGCGCCGTTACGTCCATATATCTCGCCTCCTGCGGGCGCGGGCCGCGAGACCCGAAACCCGTACTGATCCTATCGGTAGATAGAGGTAAGAATTCGAGCCCCGAAGGAGCCCCAAGGCATGCTGAACACCTACTTGCGCCTGGTCGTGATCGTCGCCGCCGTCCTGGTGGCGCTGGCCGTAGTCGCCATCGTCATCCCCCTGCTCATTAAAGCGGCCGTCATCGCCGCCGTGGTTCTCGGGGTGATCTTCCTTATAAACCTGTTCCGGCGCAAGGGCGCCGCGCCGCTCTCCCGCTCCTAGCCGGACGTAACGAAATCACGCAGGAGGTCCGTAAGGGCCTCCGCCTCCTCCAGCATCGGCAGGTGCCCGCTGCGGCCGAGCACTCTCAACTGCGCCGCCGGGAAGCTCCGGCGCATCTGCTCGGCCTCCGCCAAGCTCACGACCTGGTCCGCCGCGCCGGCGACGATGAGCACCGGCATATCCAACTCTTCCGCAATGTCGTACGCATCGACGCGCTGCGCCATGCCGCGAAGCATCGCCGCCGCGCCTTTCGCCGAATTTTGACGTGCAATTGCGCGCGCAGCATCGACGTTCGGAGAACGATCGACAAGCGTTGACGGAGCGAAAAGCCGCGGCAAATACGCGTCGACGATAACGTCGATGCGATCTTCCGCCTCCGCGCGATCCGCCAAATCTTCGCGAGCTCGCGCCGCTTGCGGCGCGTCGGCGGCGAGTTTGCTGCACACCAGCGCGAGGCGCGTCACGCGCTCGGTGTACATGCGGCAGAACGCCATCGCGACGTATCCGCCCATCGAGTGTCCAACGATCGCCGCGCGTTCTATCCCGAACGCGTCGAGCACCGCGGCGATATCGCCCGCAAGCGTTTCCATCAGGTACGGTCCGTCCGGTACGCTCGACGCGCCCACGCCGCGAAGGTCCGGACGGATCACGCGCGCGTGCCGCGCGAGCTGCGCGGCTTGCGCATCCCACACGGCGCGCGTGATCGGAAAGCCGTGGATCAGCACGATCGGATCGCCGGATCCGTCGGTCACTACATCGATTGTTGCATCGTCTGCCGGTACGCGCATCTTCCTCACATCACCGTTCGTTGACTAAAATTTGCGTTCATCGCCGATATTGTGTATAACATAGGCAACAACCCTGGCTAATTTTTAGCCAGAGAAAGGATGACGCTGTCTCTTATACACATCTCCGAGCCCACGAGACATTGAGGTCCATCTCGTATGCCGTCTTCTGCTTG
>JBKPMZ010000093.1:0-20880 GCA_046732415.1 Vulcanimicrobiota bacterium | reverse complement strand
TTGATCGATCGCACGCCCACCGCAAGCGACGCATCGCGGCCGAACGCACGCGTAAGCGACACGCGCCGGAGCCACTGCGCATCGGCAACCGGCGCGCCCGGTGACGCACGCTCGATGTTGCCGTCGAATTCCAGCGAAATGCCGTAGACGCCGAACGAACGTGCCAGCGACGAATTGAGCTGCTGCACCCACATGCCGCCGAACGGTCCCCAAAAATACGACACGCTCGTTGGCGAGGACGTGTCCTCTTTATAGCCCAGGCCGATCATGCGCCGGTTGTACCAGAGGCCGCTCAATTCGCTTGGTCCGGCAAATGCATGCAGGGTGATGAGGTTCTTGAAGTCCATGTCCAACATGCCGAAGACGTCGGCTTCGTGGACCGAACCGTCGCGCGCGACGAGCCTATCGGCCGCGCCGGTAATCGTGTAACGCAAGATAGGGCTGCTTTCACTGCCCGTACCGTGATAGTTCAACGAAATCGCCGGTCCGCGCACGTCGTTGATCGGCGTGAATCCGTCGATTGGCGCATAGTGTGCGCCGGTGTCCTGATACATTACGAACGAGGTGAAGCGGCTGGTTTGAATACCGGCAACGCTTTGGAACGAGGTTCCCACCTCGCTCAGCAAGTGCGTACTGGTAAAAACGCCCGAGTGCGGATTCGTCGTCGCAACGCCCGCCCCGAATGAGTTGTCGCTTGCGTCGGTATGCCGCGCGAGCACGCCTTCCGTACTGAGCGACAGTGAGTTGTCCGGCAGCGTGTACGCATATCCGAAGGCGGTGTCGTCGACACCGGGGCCGATGGCATTGAGCACACCGAGCGCGTTTCGCCCTGATGTTCCCTCGATTTTGACCCCGCGATTGAACACGCCGATGGACGGCGTATAAAACAGTGAATTTCCCGGTCCGGCGATGCCCGTGGTCGGGACCGCGTTGATATACCCCGCGCCTTGCGCGAAAAACGGCCGGTACTCAGTGTAGAAGCGCGCAAACTCCTGCGGCGCAATCGTCGCTTGGTCCTGTTCGACGTTCGAGAAATCGGGGTTGAGCGTGCCGACGAACGCGAGCGTGTTCGTAAATGGATACGTCACGTCGATGCCTGCAAGACGCGCATGCATATGCTCGAAATCGCCGATCCCGTTTTGGAACACGTCGTGCTGCGAGCCGGCGCTCTGCAAAACGTACGCGTCGGCATGCGGCAGCGGCCGCGTGGCGCCCGCGGCAATGCGCAGGCCGTCGAGCACCGGCCAATTCTGTGAATTGGTGACGTCGGTTTGCGTGGGCTCGTATGCCCAGGTATATTCGTCGTTTGCCGCAGCGACGTAGCGCACGAAGTTGACACGCCAGTGCTGCACGCCGCCGCTTTGCGCGCGCACGTCGCGCAGCGGAATGACCATCAACACGTCGTAATCGCCCTGCGGCGTTATGACGGCAATCGATTGCCAGCGCGGAGCGTAACGCGCGTTCTCGCTGGAACTCTCGTCGTGAACGCCTTTGGGCGACACTTGAAATTGGTACGTCCGCTGGCCGTTGCCGGAAGTGTCCACCAGAAAACCAACGTGGTCGTCGCTTCCGACGCCGGCATTGTCGACGTTCTGGCTCGCCGTAATCGGCACGCCGTGCTGCACGCAGTGAAAGCCGACGTACATGTTCTTGTCGTCATAGAGCAAATACGCGACCGTTTCCAGGCGCGCCGGCCGGCGATTGGTGAAGTTGATGAACGATTGCGCGCGCAGCGCGCGCTGCCAGGACGGATCCGTAAAAGAGGCACGAAGGGACGGCGGTGAAGTCGCCTTCACCGCCGTGTACGAATCCGTATGCGTGGCCGCGGCCAACAGGAGCGCGGCAAACACGAAACTCACGACGCGGACGGCACCGCCCTGAACGTGTACACGTTCGGTCCGCGCCAGTTCGTCAGCGAACCGGTAATAATACCACCCTTGTCGATGGTGCCGGTGAACTGGTGATTGCCTCTGCTGCCGAACGAGAGCCAGAGCTTGTTGCCGTTCAGCCCGCCGGACACCGATCTGATGCCGCCGGCAAATTCATCCCTATACGTTCCGTTGACGGTTCCGTCGGCATAAAAATGCAGCGTCATTCGGCCGACGTATTCACCCGCACTCGTCGCGGGCTCCGAAAGGCGGTACGACGTGTGGTAATTCACTGTTCGAACCGTCGACGCGGCGCGAGCAGCGAAAGGCGCCAGCAGCACGGCGGCTGCGAGGGCCAGTGAGAGCAGTGTACGCATCGTCAAACTCCTCGTGTCAGACCGGCTGTCGGGTGAGCGCGTCATAAACCGCACGCGTGCGCTCGCGCAAATGCGAGAGGTCGCCGTCGTTTTCGATAACGTACGATGCGCGAGTGCGTGCCTGCTCCGGATCGATTTGTGAAGCCATACGCGAACGCACTTGTTCTTCGCTGAGGCGGTCGCGCTGCGTGACGCGCCGTACGCGTTCGCTTTCCGGAGCGATCACGACGATGCTCGCATCCACGCGATCGACGTACCCCGTTTCGAAGAGCAGCGGGACGACGTGCACGATGAGCTGCCCTTCGCGCGCGTAGCGGTCGGCTTCGTCGGCCAAGCGCCGTACGTGGGGATGGACGATTGCGTTCAGACGCTCGCGCGCGGACGGATCGCGAAAGACAATTTCCGCCAGCGCCGCGCGATCCAAACAGTTGTCGCGCACGACCGCCGGCCATACGCGTGCGACTTCGCGCAGCGCGTCGCTGCCGGGAGCGACCGCTTCGCGCGCGAGCGTATCCGTATCCACGATGTACGCGCCAAGCGATTCGAGGATGCGCGCAACCTCGCTTTTGCCCGAACCGATGCCGCCGGTTAGTCCGACTCTCACATCAACGCTTTCAGTCCGACTCGCATAATAAAGAGAGCCACCGCTTCTGCAGCGGCGGCTCTCTTTACTGTTAGCGGGCAGGCCGTTACTCGGCGCTCGCCTCCGGTGCGGCCACGTCGTCATCCTCGATAGCGTACTTCTCGATTTCTTCGGGCGGTACGTCGGCGACATGCTGGATCGAGGCGGTGATTCGCCGCGTCGCATGGTTGATGGTGAGCAGCGTGACTTCCACTTCCTGGCCGGGGCTGAACTGCGCGGCCGGATCGAACTCGCCCTTGGGCACCATCGCCAGTACGCCGGGAACGATCTCCACCAGGAGATAATTCGGCGTGACCTTGACGATCTGTGCGGTGAGTTTGTTCGTTTCGTAGAGTTTGTCGGCGTGCTCGTCCCACGGATCGGGCAGCGTGTGTTTGAGCGAGAGGCTGACCTTCTTGGCCTCCGCGTCGAACTTCATGATCTCCACGTTTACGACGTCGCCGATTTTGACGACTTCGGATGGATGCTTGATCCGCGCGTAGCTGAGTTCGCTGTTGTGAATCAGGCCGTCGATGCCGCCCAAGTCCACGAACGCGCCGAACTCCGCCAAACGTACGACGACGCCTTCGCGAATCTGTCCGACTTCAAGCGTGCCGAGCAGTTCTTGCTTCTTCGCATTGAGTTCTTCTTCGAGAACCAGACGCTGCGAGAGCACGACGCGGTGACGCTTGTGATCCAGATCGATGACTTTGAGCCGCAGCTTCTTGCCGACGAGTTCGTCGAGATTGCCGACGGGCTGACGGCGGATTTGAGACGCCGGTACGAAACCGCGCATGCCGAGGTCGACGAGTACGCCGCCTTTGACCACTTGCGTCACGGTCGCTTCGATCACTTCGTCGCGATCGTGCGCTTCGATGACTTTCTCCCAGGTCTTGAGCGCGCGCGCGCGGCGCTCCGAGAGAAACAGGGAACCGTCCTGGTCGTCGATACGGTGGATCATGACTTCCAGCGTGTCGCCGACTTTCAGTTCTTTGGGCTCGATGGCGAGCGAGAGTTCGCGGAACGGCAGAATGCCTTCGGATTTGCCGCCGATGTCGACGAGCAATTCGTCTTGATACTTGGCGACGATGATGCCGTTGAGGACTTGTCCTTCGTCGAGGACCTTGAGCGATTCTTCGTAGAGGCGCTGCTCGAGTGCGAGTTGATCCTCTTCTTCGTGTTGCACCGGAGCAATATCAGTCGTAGAGATGTTGTTAAATGTCCTTTCGAAATATTTTTACTTCACTGCAAGTGATGTTTATTTTTGGCAGGTGCGGCACCACCAGGTTCCGCGTCCCCCGATAACCGTCCGAACGATGGAGCCGCCGCATTTGGTGCAGCTTTTTCCCGTTCGACCGTAAACTGAAAGCACGTTTTGAAAACCGCCTTTCAGCCCTTCGGCGTCCACGTAATCGTCGACGCTGCTTCCCCGCATGCCGATTGCACGTTGGAGAACGTCTACGAGCGCGTGATGCAATCTCGCCGCAGCCGGCTTACTGAGCCGCTTCGCGGGTTTGCTGGGACGAATCCCCGCCTGCCAGAGCGCTTCGCACGCGTAGATGTTTCCTATGCCCGCGATGCGCCGCTGATCAAGGAGAAAAGCCTTGACCGGCGTTGTCCGCCCCGAAAGCATACCGATAAAGCGGTCCGGAGTAAAGTCCCCGGAAAGCGGCTCCAGGCCGAGATCGGCATCCCAGGGCTCGCCCGCCTCCACCAGGCGCATCCGGCCGAACTGCCGCACATCGGCAAACGCCAAGCGGCTTTTGTCGGCGAACTGCAGCTCGACGTGCGTATACGGATAACGCTCGTCGCGCGCTTGCAGCACGACGAGGCGCCCGGTCATACGCAGGCTGACGACGAGCGAGCGCCCGGACGAGAGCCGAAAAATCGCATATTTACCGCGCCGCAGTACTTTCTCGATGCGCTCGCCGGAAAGGGCTCTCTCGAACGAAACGCCGCGCGGCGCGACGGCGATCTTCTTTAGATACACGTGCGCAGCGCGGATCGTCTTGCCCGCGATTGCGGCGCGCAGTCCGCACACGATGGTCTCGACTTCAGGAAGTTCGGGCATTGCGTCGTCCTTCGACGAGCTCAGGAGCCCGAGGGCAAGCCCTCGACGCGCGCGCCGGGGCGCAGTCCGTCGTGCGCAGCCTCTCCTGAGGGCAGCTCGATGACGAACTTCGCGGAGCCTTGTTCGAGCGGAATGTTCGCGTCGGGCAACTGCGGCGACACCACCGGAACGCGCGGGAATACTTTGCGCACCGTACCGTCGGGCGCCAGAAACACCATGTCCAACGGAATGAGCGTGTCTTTCATCCAGAACGCCACCGGGCCGTCGGCATCGAAGACGAACAGCATGCCGGTGTGCGCGCGCAGATGCCGCACGGACATCAGCCCGCGCTCGCGCTGCGCTTCCGTTTTCGCGATCTGCACGCGCAGTTGTGCGCGCGGCGCGCGCAGCGTCATGACCGGCAGCGACTGCGGTGTCGGAAGGGGCGAAGGCGCGGATACCGCGGCCAGCGCCAATACCAGCGAGCTAAAAATCATTCGTTTCCTCGACGTCGTACCAGTTGCGCCCGGTCTTGAGCGTGACGGCAAGCGGTACGCTCAAGTCGATGACGCGTTCCATCTCCGAGCGCACGAGAGCGCCGATCTCGTGCAACTGCGCGCGATCTACTTCAAAAATGAGCTCGTCGTGAATTTGCAGCAACATGCTTGCCCGCAAGCCTTCGCGAGCAAGTGCCGCTTCGATTCGCACCATCGCGAGTTTCATGATGTCTGCCGCGCTGCCTTGTAACGGTGCGTTGGTGGCTTCGCGTTCCGCCGCGGAGCGCAACATGTAATTGCTCGATGCAAGCGCGGGCATGTAGCGGCGCCGCCCCAGAATCGTGCGCACGTAGCCTTGCTCGCGCCCTTGCTCGATCACACTCTTGATGTAGTTGCGAACGCTGGGGAAGCGGGCGAAGTAGGCCTGCGTCATCTCCTTGGCCTCGGCCCGGCTGATTTCCAACCGCTGCGCAAGCCCGAAATCCGACATGCCGTAGAGCAGGCCGAAGTTCACCGATTTGGCGATGCGCCGCTGATTGCCGTCGACCACGTCTCCCGGTTTGACGTTGAAGATCTGCCGCGCGGTGAAATCGTGGATGTCTTGCCCGTCATGAAAGGCTCGCCGCATCGCTTCATCGCCGGAGAGATGCGCCATGAGACGCAGTTCGATCTGGCTGTAATCCGCCGCCACCAGCACGTGCCCATCACCGGGCGCGACGAACGCGCGGCGGATGCGGCGTCCCAAATCGCCTCGCACGGGAATGTTCTGCAGATTGGGATTCGTCGAACTCAAGCGTCCGGTAGCGGTTGAGGTTTGATTGAAGATCGTGCGCAGCCGTCCGTCGTTTTTGTCCGCAAGTTCCGGAATGACGTCGACGTACGTGTTCTTGAGTTTGGTGACTTCTCGGTACTCCAGCACCTTCGCGCAGATCGGATAGTCGTGCGCCAGGCCCTGCAGCACTTCTACGCCCGTGGCCCAGCCGGTCTTCGTTTTTTTGCCGCCGGGCAGACAGAGTTTCGAAAACAGAATCGCACCGAGTTGCTGCGGCGAGCCGATGTTGAATTGTTCGCCGGCGAAATCGTACACTTCACGCTGCAAGCGCTCCACCGAAGCGTCGATCTCCTTGGCCAGCGTTCGCAGTTCGCTGGGATCGATAAGGATGCCGGTCCATTCCATCTTCGCGAGAATCGGTGCGAGCGGGACTTCGACGGTTTCGTACAATGCGAGTTGCTCGCGCTTTTCCAGTTCGTGGCGAAGTTTCTCGCGCAGTTGCAGCACCGCGTCCGCGTGCGCGGCAACCTTGTCACCGGCCGAACTCTCCAAAAATTCCTGCGTCGCATCTTCGATGCTCGCGAACGATCGCGATGGATTGAGCAAGTGCGCGCCGATCATCGTGTCGTCCGCGAACGCGCGCACTTCGAATCCATACCGATGCAGCAGATGCAGCACCGCCTTTGCATCGTGCGCGGCAAGCGAACGCGCGCCGCGCCACGCCTTCGAAAACGCGCTTTTGACCGGCTCGTGTGCGAGTGCCGGCGCCGTAAACGCGATGCCGAAGCCAATCTCCGAGCTCATGCCGATCTCGCCGTCGTTGCGCACGGCAAACGCGAGCTGCCCCGCCGACGCAAACTGCTCGATCTCGCGCGCGAGTTCGATGAACTCCGGCGGATCGGCGGCAGCTATGAAGGAGCGGTACTGGCCGCGGATGTGTTCGTGCGTTTGGATGAGCGGCATCTCGAGCGGAACATCGAGTTTGTTCAGCAGCGTCTTGAACTCGAGCTCGCTGTAAAGCCGGTAGAGTTCCTCGCTGCTGGCCGGCGTATACCGCGCATCGTCCCAATCGAGGGCGAGATCCAGATCGCGCCGCGCAACCGAAACGTCGCGGCACACTTGAGCTTGTTTGCCGTAGTCTTCGACCAGCTTCTGCAGTTTCGGCGAACCGGCGAGTGCGGGGCTCGCAACGAGCGCGTCCAGCGAACCCGCCGCTTTGATGAGTTTGATCGCCGTTTTTTCACCGACGCCGGGAATGCCCGGGAGATTGTCCGACGGATCTCCTTTCAAACCACGGTAGTCGGGCAGCTGGGCGGGCTGCAGCCCGTCGTAACGCGCAGTCACGGCGTCGATGTCGTAGCGGCCCAAATCCGTAATCCCGCGGCGCGTCATCAGCACCGTGGTTTTCGCGTCGACGACCTGCAGCAAATCCGTATCGCCCGTCACCACGACGGTGTCACGTCCTGCGGCTTCCGCTTGCCGCGCAAGCGTTGCGATGATGTCGTCCGCCTCTTCGCCTTCAATCTCCACGATCGGAATGCGATTGGTTTGCAGAATGCGGCGCACGAGCGCGAACTGGCTGCGCAAATCGTCGGGCATCTGATCGCGCTGCGCCTTGTACTCCTGGTAGAGCGCCACGCGATGTGCCGGCAAGCCTTTGTCGAACGCCGCGATGAGATGCGTCGGCTTCTCGTCGTTCACGATCTTATTGAGCATCATCGTGAAACCGTACGCCGCGTTAATCGGCACGCCGCGCGTGGTCGTGAGCGGCGGCAAGGCAAAAAATGCGCGATACACCAGACCGTAGGTGTCGAGCAGCATGAGCTTACTCGGCGAGCTCATTGAACCACTAAATCCGTGGAGGCGGCGGTGACGCGGCCGTCATCGTCGACTTTGAGCAGCGAGATGACGTACTTGCCCGGCGAATCGGGAACCGGCACCGAAACTGCGTCGCCGCTGTGGCGATCGACCTTCCAATAGACGCTTGCCGTATCGGCTTGCGTCATCGTGAGATCGTCCGGCGGGGCGGTGCGGCGTGCGAACGTTTGCATCAGCGCGTGCTGTCCGCTGGAATCGACCCATGGATGCCACGATGCGCCCTCCGCAGCGGTATCTTGCGTCGCGGCCGTTCCGATCGCGAGCAGATCCGGAGCACTCGTAAACACGGCCGAACCCGTCGGCGTTCCTTTGGTAATACGCACGAACGCGGTACCGCTGCCGGGACGCACGTCCGCAATCTTCAGCACCGCCGTACTTCCCGCGGCATACGTGTTCTTGTCGAGTTCGAGCGTTGCCGAGAGCGGGCGTCCCGGTGCATCGACCGCGAGCGGCACGCTGGTCCATTGGAGCGCTCCGTCCCGCACGAACGCTGCGCCCACCGCAAGCACGCCATAGCCGCCCGCGATGTGAAAAGACGTGCGCGCGTGTCCACCGGCGACGTTCACGACGCGTGTAACCGCACCGTCCGGCGTTTCCAGCGTGAGGAGCGCGGCGCCCCGCGCACCGCTCAGCGATGCATCGACGCGCGCGGTTTCTCCCGCAACGTAGCGCGCGCGGTCGAGCGAGATCGCGACGTTGCGGCTGCCTTGCGAATCCTGCAGTCCCATCGTTTGCGGCTCGACTTGCAACTGCGTTGCGTCCATGGCTTGCGCATCGCCGGCGCGTGCGATCGCAATCACGAGATTCGAACCGACTTGCGGCGAGGTGAACGCGCCGTGCGCGTGTCCGCGATCGTCGAGCGTGAGGCGCTGCTCCTGGACCGAACTGCCGTGAACGAGTTGCACGCGCACCACAACGCGCCCCGCGGGCTCTCCGGTTGCAATCTGCGTCGCGTACACGTCGAATCCGGCCGGCGTTCCGCTGCCGATATCGTCGCTGTCGAGCTGCACGCGCAGCGCGATCGGAGCCGCTGGCACCGCGATGCGCGTATCCGCGGTCGCACCGCCGGAACTCGCACGCACGCCGTACGTCGAAGATAGCCCGTCGGACGGATGAGGAATAGCGACGAGCGCGCGGCCGTCCGAGCCCGTGCGCACCGTCTGCCGGTACCAGTGCGCGATGCCCCATGGCGTTTGCGTGTCGTCTTTTCCATACACGTGCGGCGATCGAATGATGTCGACGTCGACCGGGACGTTCGCCGCGGGCTGACCGGCGCGCAGCGCACGCACGGCAACCGGAATGTCGGCGTTCGGATCGCAAGCGAGGCCTTCACATTGCGGCGTCAATTCCAATGAAAGACCGCCCGCGCTCGCGTCGACGTGGACCGCGGTGCCGGCGGTTGCGCCGTTGATCGTGGCCATTACCGTGTACTCACCGGCGCGGCTCGACTGCGGAACGTGCAGCGTTGCGGCGAATGCGCCGGCGGCGTCGAGCCGTACCGGCGTTTGCGCTGCAACACCCGACGAAGAACTCAGCACGATTACCGCTTGCCCGCGTGACGCTCGCAGGCGCGTACCGCTGCGCGATCGCGCAAAACCGGCGACGTGCAGATCGTCTCCCGCATGCACCACTGCGGAGTCCGTTTTTACGCCGACGATCGTCGCGGGCAGCGGCGCCTGCGGCAAGAACGAAACGAACGCATCGCTGCTGCCCCACTGCGCCATCGCGAACACCGGACGCGGATGCGAACGCCACACCGAAAGGCCGTCACGATCGGTGTATTTGGTGACGAAGCGGCGGTTCACGACGTACGACACGCGCATGTGCGAGAGCGGTTTTCCCGTGCCCAGGTCCGCGCCGTAGAGCACGATGCCGACGGGCGTTTCTTTCGTCAGGAGCGCAACGCGCGTGCGATTGATCCACACTTGTTCGCCGACGTTTCCGCGGCGCGCTTCGATGACGAAAAATCCCTCGCGCGATCCGAGCGGCACCGTGACGTCGTTGCTTTGAAAACGGTATCCGCCCGGCGGCGTGTAGCGCCAGCGCACGACCGGCTTGCGCGAACGCGTGTCAATGGCGCGCGGCTGCGTGTTCGATCCCGCCACGATGACGTCTGCCGGATCGACCTCATAGGCGGCAAAATCGACCGGTGCGCTCGTATAGGTGCCCAAGCGGACTGTCGCCGCCTTCCACGGCACGTACGTATCGTGTGCGTACAATGTAAAATATGCGTCCAGCCGGTGGTAATCGAGCAGCGGCCGGGCGGCGGAGGCGGGCAGAGACGCGCCGAGCAGCACGAGGACGAGCCCGAACGTGAAGAGCGGGGAACGGCGGAGCATTATTTGGAAACTATGCCAACGATGAACAAATCTCTTGCGCGGACGTGCGTTCTGGCCATCGCAGTGCTGTGCGCTCCCGCTGCGGCGCTGGCCGGCGGCCAACCCAAGCCCATTCCGATTCCGACGCCGAATCTGCCGAGCCGGCCGCTGCATTCCACCATCATGGTGGAGGTGAACAAGCACGGCCAGGTCGTGCGCATTGCCAAGGGCGGCGCACTCTCGCACGATGCGGTGTTCGACACGATGACGATCGGCAACGCGCTGCAGATGTGGATCCGCCGCCCCGACGGAAGCGCCACCGTCGGACTCTTTCGCGTGAATTACGATTACGATCCGCACACGCACAACGTCTCGCGGCACATCAGCTTGGTTTCTTCCGGCGGCAACTGGGGCAATGCGCCCGGCGCCGCAACCCGAATGGTCGACGCGGCCAAACGTGAAACGAAAGAGGCGTATGAGCGCATGAAAGCCGACGAGAAACGACGGCAAGCCCAAAGCGCAAGTCACTTACCCGACATCAACGCAGCGGTGAAACGCGCTCTTGCCAAGCCGACGAGTTCGCCGCAGCCCTAAGCCGCGCATCTCGTTCTTCGACGATCCCGGTGCGAACGTCGAGCGCAGTTGCAAGTCGAAAGACGCGTACGCCTCGCAAGCGCATGCACGCGCCGTTGCACTGATGAACGGACTGGGCGACGCGCTCAGCGCGTACGAGTGCAGGCATTGCGGCGCATGGCACCTAACGCGACGCCGGTAGCGCTATGAAGTACGTGACGTTTTACGACGGCGACCGCACGAGGCCGGGATTTATCGACGGCGATTGCGTCGCCGTAATCGCCTGCGAGTCACTCGTGGAATACATCGCGCTCCCGCCTCACGCGCGCGAGCAGCATCATACGATAGAACGTTTGCCGCTTGCCGACGTACGGCTCGCGGCACCGCTACGCCCGCACAAAAACGTCTTTTGCGTCGGACGCAATTATCTGGAGCATGCCAAGGAAGGCGCGCGCGCCCTCGGCCGCGAGTTGAAATTGCCCGAAGTGCCGACGTTCTTCTCGAAAGCGCCCACCGCGATTGCGGATCCCGGTGCGAACCTGCATTTCGACGCTACGCTTTCCACGCAGTACGACTGGGAAGCCGAACTCGCGGTCGTTATCGGCAAACGCGTAAAGAACGCCACCGAATCGAACGCAATGGATGCGGTGTTCGGATACACGTGTTTGAACGACATTACCGCGCGCGATCTGCAGCGAGCGCATCTGCAATGGCTCAAAGGCAAAAGCCTGGACGATAGCTGCCCCATCGGCCCGTGGATCGTGGATAAGGAAGAAACGGGCGATCCGCAGCGCCTGCAGATTTCGCTGCGCGTGAACGGCGTAAAGAAGCAGGAAGCCAATACCGGGCAGATGATCTTCCGCATCCCGCGCCTGATTGCCGAATTGAGCCGCGGCCTGACGCTGGAGCCCGGCGACGTCATTGCGACCGGAACGCCCGACGGCGTCGGTTTTGCACGCACGCCTCCCGAGTTTTTCAAACACGGCGACGTCGTCGAAATTTCGATCCAGAAGATCGGTACGCTGCGCAACAGCGTCTTCATCTCATGATCGATCCCGGCTCGCTTCCCGCCATTTTGGCCGACGTCGCCGGCGCCGGTCTTCTTGCGGTCGGTGCGCTGGGCGTTGCGTTTCCGACGCCGCTCGCGCACAGCTTCGGCGTACCGCTGGGCGACCGCAGCGCCGTCGTCTTCGTTCGGGCAACCGGCGTGCGCGACATCGCGCTGGGTGCGGTAGTGCTCGCGGCCTCACTGCGCGGAAGCGGCGGCGTACTGCTCGTCGCCGTCATCGCATGTTTGGCGATCTCGCTGGCGGATTTCGCGAACGCGTTTTTCGGCGGCGATCGCGTGCTGCACCGGCAACACGTCGTACACGTCGGCGGAGCGGCGCTTTTTGCCGCGATCTTGGCATTGCTGCTGCAAACGCTGCGCTAAAAGTCGCAGGGTTGCGCTTGCTGGCGCTGAACGTGCGCCCGCATGAACGTTTCGGTCCCTGGTGAAGCGGCGCCGAACGAAGCGCGAGTTGCGCTCGTACCGGAGACGGTCGCCAAACTCGTCAAGGCGGGCGCCGCCGTAAAGATTGCGCGCGGCGCGGGTAAGCGCGCCGCGTTTCCCGATGAATCATACACGCAGGCCGGAGCATCAATTGCCGATGATCCGGCCGCGCTGCTTTCCGATGCCGACTTGGTGGTGTGTGTCGGACGCCCAAGCGACGACACGCTGCACCATATGCGCAAAGGCGCCGCGGTGCTCGCGTTACTGGCGCCGCTCGGCGATCCCGCGTACGTCAAGAGCCTCGCCAGATTCGGCATCACGGCGCTCTCGATGGATGCGATTCCGCGTATCACGCGGGCGCAAAGCATGGACGCGCTCAGTTCGCAAAGCAACATCGCGGGCTACAAAGCGGTGCTGCTCGGCGCGCTCGAACTTCCGAAATTTTTTCCGATGCTCACGACGGCTGCAGGCACGATTCCGCCGGCGAAAGTGCTGATTCTCGGCGCTGGCGTCGCCGGTTTGCAAGCGATTGCAACGGCGCGGCGGCTCGGCGCGGTCGTCAGCGCATACGACACGCGCGCCGTCGTCAAGGAACAAGTGCAGAGTTTGGGCGCAACGTTTCTGGAGATCGATCTCGGCGTCGACGCGGAAGCGGCGGGCGGATACGCCAAGGAACTCACGCCCGAGCAGCTCGATAAACAACGCCAGTTCATGGTCGATGCAATCGGCGCGTCCGACGTCGTGATCACCACGGCGCTGGTCCCCGGACGGCGCGCGCCGATGCTCATCACGCAAGAAGCGGTCGCGGCAATGCGGCCGGGTTCGGTCATCGTCGATCTCGCCGCCGAAGCAGGCGGGAACTGCGCGCTCACCAAGCGCGACGAAACGGTCCTCTCGGACAACGGCGTGCAGATCGTCGGGCAGACGAATCTGCCCTCGACAATGCCGCATCACGCATCGCAACTGTATTCCCGCAACGTCCACGCGCTGCTTGGCGTGCTCGTGAAAGACAACGCCCTGGCGCTCGACATGAACGACGAAATCGCTCGCGGGACGACCATCGTGCACGACGGCGAAGTGGTGCACAAACCCACGCTGGATGCCATGGCAGGAGCTGCATCGTGATCCATCTGACCGAATTCTTCGGGCTGCTCACCGTTCTGGTGCTCGCCATCTTCGTCGGATTTGAGGTGATCTCGAAAGTGCCGACCACGCTGCACACGCCGCTCATGTCGGCGACGAACGCCATTCACGGCGTCGTGCTCGTCGGCGCAATCGTCATCGTCGCCGACGTCTTTCACGCGAGATCGACGGCGCTCTTCACGATTCTTGCGATTGTGGCCACCGCGCTCGGTACGATCAACGTGTTCGGCGGATTCGCGGTGACCGAACGTATGCTGCAGATGTTCAAGAAGAAAGAGGTGGCGAAGAAATGACGGCAACCGGCCAACTCGTCTTCGTCGATCTCGCGGACATCGTTGCGTTCGCGCTGTTCATCATGGGACTGCACTACCTCAGTTCGCCCGCCACCGCTCGCCACGGCAACCGCATCGCCATGGTCGGTATGCTGTTCGCGCTCGCAGCGATTCTGGTATCGACGCACGCCGCAGGCTGGTGGGCAATTCTCGCGGGTGTCGTCATCGGCGCGGTGATCGGTGTGGTCTCGGCGCTCAAAGTGAAGATGACCGCGATGCCGCAAATGGTCGCGCTTTTCAACGGCGCGGGCGGCGGCGCGGCAATGCTCATCTCCACGATCGAATATTTCGTTACCTGGTCCGGCGAGCACGCGGGCGGCCCGCAAGCCGGTCTAGGCTGGATCGTCGTCGTGTCGCTCGTACTCAGCGCCATCATCGGATCGCTGAGTTTCGCCGGCTCCATCATCGCGTTTCTCAAACTGCAGGAAGTGATGACGGGCCGTCCGCTGACGTATCCGGGACAGCAGGTCGTCAACGGCGCAATCGCACTGCTCATCGCCGGCTTCGGCGGCTGGCTCATCGTGCTGCAAGGCGTGCTGCCGGAGTGGGTCTACATCACCATGCTGTGCGCGGCGCTCGTACTCGGCGTGCTGTTCGTCTTGCCGATCGGCGGAGCGGACATGCCGGTCGTGATCTCGCTGCTCAATTCGTTTACCGGCGTCGCGGTCGCGATTACGGGATTCGAACTGAATAACGACCTGCTCATTATCAGCGGATCGCTCGTCGGCGCAAGCGGAACGCTGCTCACCGTACTCATGGGCAAAGCCATGAACCGGCCGCTCACCAACGTACTGTTCGGCGCGTTCGGCGCGGCGGGGGGTACCGAAGTCGCGGCGTCGGGCGGCGGGCCGCAGCAAGTGCGCGCGACGACCGTCGACGACGTCGCGGTCATGCTTGCGTACGCAAATCAAGTCGTCGTCATACCGGGGTACGGCATGGCGGTCGCGCAGGCGCAGCACAGCGTACGCGAGCTCGCGGATCAGTTGGAAAAGCGCGGCGTGTCGGTGAAATACGCGATTCATCCCGTTGCGGGGCGCATGCCCGGCCACATGAACGTGCTGCTCGCCGAAGCGAACGTTCCGTACAATCAACTCTACGACATGGACGACATCAACGCCGAATTTCCGCGCACCGACGTCGCGCTGGTCATCGGTGCGAACGACGTGGTGAATCCCGCCGCACGCAACGTGCCGTCCTCGCCGATCTACGGCATGCCCATCCTCAATGCGGATCAAGCCGCGAACATCGTCGTGCTCAAACGCTCCATGCGCTCCGGTTTTGCGGGCATCGAAAATCCGCTTTTCGAGAATCCGAAATGCGCGCTGCTCTTCGGCGATGCCAAAGCGACCGTAGACGGGCTGATCGCGGGCGTCAAAGCCGTCTGACATTCACGTGCGGCGCTCCGAATTTCTCGCTTTGACGGGCGGCGCGCTTGTTGCGCCTTCACCCAGCGCGGTAGGAGGGCCGCAGGGGCGAACGTTTCTGCCGAAACTCGCGACGGCGCCTTATCCGCATGCGGGGCGTCCCTACACCGACTCGACAGTCGGCATCTACGTTCCCGCTCGCTATCGCGCGGGCGATTCCATCGACTACGCCGTGCACTTTCACGGTTGGCGCAACGACGTGCGAGGGGTGCTCGAACGCTATCGTTTGCGCGAGCAACTCGACGCCAGCGCACGCAACGCGATTCTCGTCGTTCCGCAGGGGCCGAAGGACGCTCCCGACTCGGACTTCGGCAAACTCGAACACGATCGGAACGGTTTCGCACGCCTCATCGCCCAGGTCGGCGAATTTTTGCGCGAACAGAATATCACGACCGCGCAAAGAACGGGACGCATCATCCTGAGCTCGCATAGCGGCGGATACGCCGGCCAAGGCGGCGTACTGACGCTCGGCGGACTGAACGATCTCGTGAGCGACGTGCTCTTATTCGATGCGGCGTACGGATATTACGGCGCGTACGCCGATTGGGTGAAGGCTCGCAGCGGCAACCATTTGCTCAGCCTTTTTACGACGGATACGGAAAACGGAAACGTGTACCTGATGTCGCTGGTGCAGGCACCGCAGCCCAACCTCTTCGTGCGCACCGCGCACGGCATGACGCTCTCGGAGTTGCAGACGCGCGCTCCGACATTCGTGCTGACGACGGTCGCGCACGACGAATTGCTGCAGCGTTATGACTGGTACAGTCTCTTTCTGCAGGCGACGTCGCTAACGGCGATTTAATACGCGCGGCGCGCGGTACGCTCGTACGCGTCGCGTGAAATGTACGCAAGGAACAGCGTAAAGATCGGCAGCGCGATGTCGCCGAACCAGAGCACCGTGCCGGCATTGCCCGGCGCATAGTTGTGCATGGCGATCATCTCGTGTATGTGCTGCGCGGCGGCACCGAACAAGAATATCGCCGGCACCAGCGTCGCCGCGAGCCGCATCTCGTATCCGCGCCAGAGCGCCAGCACGGCAATTACGCCCATGCCGAGTTCGCTCCATGCCAGTTCCCACTCGAACGGGCTGGGCTGCCATCCGATGAGCGGCGCGACCATGGCGGATTGAAACGCGTGGAAATACCACACGTAGATCATGCCCAGGCCGAAACAATAGAACAGCACCTCGCCCCAGAGCGTATACGCCGTACTCATCACTTCGTGACGCACGCTCGCGCGGCGCAGTTTGACGACGCTGACGATGACGGCGATGACGAACAGCGGGATCTGGATGTTGCCGAGAATGAAACTGATCGCGTCACGGATCACCATGCGTGCGACTTCGGGACGCGCGAGCGGTTACCCCGCTGCCGCTTCGGCCGCTAGCCGTAACGCGAGTTCGTGCGCCTGCATCGGCGGTGCAAAATAGAACCCTTGGATCTCGTCGCAGCCCAGTGCTACCAGCGAAGTGAACTGTGCCCGCTGCTCGACACCCTCCGCGACCACGCGAATGCCAAGGGCTTTTCCTAGCGCGATGACGGCTGACGAAATCGCTTCGTCGAACGTGTCGACGCCCATCTCGCTCACGAACGTGCGGTCGATCTTCAGACCCGTGATCGGAAAATGCTTGAGGTAACTGAGCGAGTTGTACCCTGTGCCGAAATCGTCGATCGAGACGCCGACGCCGATCTCGCGCACGCGGCCGAGCACGCCTGCAGCCGATTCCAAATCATGAACGACGGTGTTTTCCGTCAGCTCGATGTCGACGGCTTGTGCGCTCAGCCCGCTCTCACGCAGCGTGCGCGCAAGAACCGCGGCAAAGCGATTGCGCTGCAACTGCTTGGCCGACACGTTCACGCTCAGCCGCAGCGGCACGTGCGTCTGCGCGCGCCATCCGGCGACTTGCGTGCAGGCCTGCCGCAGCACCCACTCGCCGATCGTGTTGATGTCGTCGCTGTACTCGATCGCATGCAAGAATGACGTGGGCAGCAGCAAGCCGCGCGAAGGGTGCCGCCAGCGCAAAAGCGCCTCTACGGCGACAGTGCGCAAGGTCGTCGCGTTCACAATCGGCTGGTAATACACTTCGAACTCACGTTCGCGGACCGCGCGGCGCAAGTCGTTTTCCAACTGCACGCGCTGCACGCTCGATGCGACCGACGCGCCGCTGTAGCGGCGCACCGCGTTGCGCCCGTGCTGCTTCGCCTCGTACATCGCCGCGTCCGCAAAACGAAGCAGCTCGCTTTCGGTGCGCGCATCGCTGGGGAACCCCGCTACGCCGATGCTCGCCGTAATCGCGTAATCCGTTCCTACCAAGCGGAACGGCGAGGCGAACGCCGTACGCAGTTTGCGAATCGCCGCGTCCAAGTGCTCCTCGCTTTCCATATGCGTGAGAACCACCACGAATTCGTCGCCGCCCATGCGTGCGACAGTGTCGCTGCTGCGCGCCGCCGTGAAGAGCCGATGGCCGACTTCGGCAAGCAGCACGTCACCCAGCGCATGTCCGAGCGAATCGTTGATGCGCTTGAAGTCGTCGAGATCGATGAACGCGACGAACACGTTCTCCTTTTGCCGCTCCGCCGAAGCGAGCGCCGTCTGCAGGCGGTCTTGCAGCAGCCAGCGGTTCGGCAAGCCGGTGAGCGCATCGTGATACGCGAGCAATTCCGCGGCGCGCTGCGCTTCGACGCGCTCGGTGATGTCGAGCATCGTGCCCACGCAGCGCAGCGGTTTACCCTGTTCGTTGCAATCGACATGCCCGCGTGAACGCACGCGGCGAACCGTTCCGTCCGGACGCACGATATCGTGATCGAAATCGTAGGTTCCGCACGTTTCTACCGCGCGCGCCTGTTCGCTCGCGATGATCTGCGCTTCATGCGGACTGAATGCACTGGCGAGTTCGCTCCAATGAAAGGGCTGCGTGCGCGGCGCAACGCCGAGCAGCCGCGCCAGTTGCGCGGAAATCTGAAGCTGGCCGGTTTCCACGTCCAGCGACCAACTGCCGACTTCTGCCAGCGTTTGAGCGTCTTCGAGTAACTGGCGCTCGCGCTGTACTTGCTCTTCCAACTGATGGCGCGGCGTAATGTCCATGCCGACGGCAACCACGCCGTGTACGGCACCCGCTTCGTCGCGCAGAGGAGCGACATGCGCGGTGTACCACCGTTCGCGCCAGCCGATCTCGAAGGACTCCGCTGTGCCCGCAAGCGCAGCGCGCGCGCTCTGCAGGATTCGTTTGCCTTCCGATCCGCGGAAAAAATCGTCGACGCTCGTCCCGACGAGTGAGTCCAGGGTGTTGTCCTCTACGCCGGCTTGCTGCAGAACGCTGCCACGAATAAGCGTGAAGCGCAGATCGGTATCACACGCGATGACAAACGCCGGCAAGCTCTTCAGGATGAGCCGAAGGATTTCGGCGTGGTTTTCGGCGCCATACGAATCCCGCATCGTACCTCATTGGGATCTGAGGTCTTCCATTATCGCGGAGAGTTGGGAAATTTCACTGAATTCGCGTTGGTAATTAGGGTTCAACGGCCAGGGCCGGAAGACGCAATGGCCCAACGTGCGGCGTTCCACGTCGGCAAGAACGCATTGGGCGAAAAGCCCTGCAGCTGCTTGCGATACGCATAGATATAATCGGCATTGAACAGATAGAGGATGGGCAGGTCGCGTGCCACCAGCCGCTCGATGCGTGCGTACAGACGCTTTCGCTGCGTCATGGAAGTCGCGCGCAGAGCCAGATTTTCGAGCGCGTCGACTTGCCGGTCGCAGTAGCGCATGTAGTTCGACGGCGCGTTGCACGTCAAGATCGAAGAATCGTCGGGATCCGATCCCATCGTGAACGGCACGTACGCCATGTCGAATTGTCCAGCGGCGAGCGTTCCGCCGCGCGACGACGGCAAAAACAATTGCGCATTGCTGACGGACTTCACCTCGACGGCGATGCCGCGGCTGTGCAATTGCGCCTGAATCGCGGTGGCAACGCGCACGCCGGTCATGGATTCGGGAAACTGCACGTAGACGAGCGCAAACGTCTTGCCGTTTTTTCTGCGCATTCCGTCCGCACCGCGCTTCCATCCGGCGGCGTCGAACAGCGCGTCGGCCGAGGCCGGATCGTATCCCGGCTCCTTCACCGCCGGATCGTACGCCCATGAAAACTGCGGCTGTATCACGTTCGTCACCGGGTAGCGCCCGAGCGTGATTTTGCGGCTAATCGCATCACGATCGATGCTCATCGCAATCGCGCGGCGCACGCGCACGTCGTCCAGCGGGGGATGCGAAAGGTTGAACACCGCGCCTGCGACGACTGCCGTAGAAACGTACGCATAGCGAATATCGGCGGCACCGTGCAGCGTTTGCTGCTGCACCGGCGCGATCAAATTCCAATCGAGTTGCCCCGATCGAAGCATCACCAGATTCGTCTGCGGATCGGGAATCACGCGAATGTCCAGGCGCTGCACGTGCGGTGCGCCGCGCCAATAGAGCGGGTTGGCTTTGTAGCGCAGCGATTCGCCGCGCTTCCACGACACGAATGTGAAGGGACCGTCACCGACCGTCGGCGCCGCGTTGAATGGCGCCTGTGCGAGCGGAACCTGTTTGCGCAGCACGTGCGCGGGCAACACGAACTGCGGACGGAACCCGTACGAGAAAAACGTCGTCGCAGCCGGAGCCCACGCGCGCTTCAAATGAAAGACCACCGTGTGCGCGTCCTTCGCGCTCGCGCGGTCGATGAGATCGTAACCTTCGCGCGAGGGAACCGGCACGTTGGGGTTCATGATGGCGTGCAGCGTCCAGAGGACGTCTTGCGCCGTCACCGCTACGCCGTCGCTCCAGCGCACGTTCGGCCGCAGATGGTAGACGATGGTCCGGCCGTCCGGCGAGATGTCTCCGTTCTCCACGCTCGGAACACGCGTGATCAGTTCGGGAATGAGCCGGCCCCGTGCATCCATATCGAGGAACGGCAAGAACGCCAGACGAGCGACCTGCTGCTCGACCGAGGCGGCGTCCTGATGCAGAAACAGCGGGTTGAGGTTGGCCGGATCGGCGGCGAGGTCGAACCGGATGGACCCGGCGGCGCGAGGTGCATGAGCGGCCGGGGCGCTCGTCCGGGCGCACCCCTGGTTCGATAGGCACGTCGTGACGAGGAGCGCCGCGCCCAGGACCGTCGAGAGTCTCGGCATGACGCGGGCATTCGCCTTGCCGTACGGCTCGTCTTGGCGGACCCGCGCGCCGCCGGGCCTTGCCCGAACAAATCGCCGGTGCTATACTAGATAGACCAGAGAATTTTTCGGCAAGATGGAAAAACGAGCGAATATCCTAGTCGAACCAACCGAACTCGACGAGCTGGACCTGCGCCTGCTCGAGGCGTTGCAGCGCAACGCCCGTTCCACGTTTGCCGAACTGGGCGCGGTGGTCGGCCTCAAGCCGCCGGCGGTACACGACCGCGTCAAGCGCCTGGAGTCGCGCGGGTACGTCCGCGGATACTCGGCGCAGCTCGACAGCAAATTGCTCGGCCTGGAGCTCATTGCGTTCGTCAGCTGCTACAC
>JBKPMZ010000092.1:0-1821 GCA_046732415.1 Vulcanimicrobiota bacterium | reverse complement strand
AACGTAACGCGCGCGACAGGGCGCGAGCCGTCGAGCAAGACGTAGACGCGTGCGTCGCTTTGCGGCACGAATAGTTCGGCAGCATCGCCGCTGACGTGCAGCGTCCCGATGATCGAAGCACCGCCTGGCGTTTGCGCTTGCACGGCGTATGCGTGCGTACTCTGCGCGACGAAGAAGCGCCACCGTGCGCCGTGGCCGTACAACACCTTCGCTTTCGGCGCGTCGGGCGTGAGCGCAATGAATGGCGCGTGCGAGAAATGGCTGTTCACCATCGCGGCGATTGCACGATCGCGGTCGGCTTGGAACGGCGCCGCGGGCTTGTAGAGCGCAGCGAAAATCAGTCCCGGCAGCAAGCCGATAAGGAACGCTGCCGCAACCAGCCCTTGCCAGCGCATCGGCGGAACACGTCTCTGGGGCGTGAAAGCGTGCCGTACGCGAACGTCGAGCGATGCCGGCGGCTCCATTTCCGGAGTGAGTTCGGCAATCACCGCTTCGGCTTGCCCTAAACGCTGCGCGCAGGCCGCGCACGAATGCACGTGTGCCTGAACGCTCGCGCGTTCGGCATCGTCGAGCGCGCCAAGCGCGTACAGTTCCGCGAGTTCCTCGATATGTTCGTGCGTGTTCACCGTTCCCCACCCTGCATTAGCGTGCGCAGCGTTCGCAGCGCGTTCGACAAGCGGCTTTTTACCGTTCCGACCGGTTCGCCGAGCCGCTGCGCGATCTGCTCGTGCGTTAGCCCTTCATAGTATGCCAGGCGAATCGCCTGCTGCTGCGCCTCATTCAAACGCGTATGGACGTTGGCGACGTCCAACCGCGTAACGGCCGGTTCGTCCGGCGCCGGAACAGTTTCTGCTACGCGCAGGTGTTCGCGAACGATGCGCTCGCGGTTTTGCGATTTGCGTAGACGCGAGAGCGCTTCATTGCGGACGCAGACCACGAGAAATGCCTGCAGCGAACCGCGCCCCGCCGCATAGGCGTGGCCGTGTCGCCACAGGCGCATCAGCACGTCGTGCACGCAGTCCTGCGCGTTTCCCGAATCGTGCAGCACGGCCAAGGCGGCACCGTAGAGATGCCGCCGGTAGGCTTCGTAAGCCGCCTCGAACGCCCACGCCTCGCGCGCGACGAATGCCGCTTCGAGCGCGTGCCGTTCGGCCGCGTCAGCCGAGCGCGTGCTCTGCGATGACGGCGGGTCCATTATCGTGCAATTCGACACTTCGGTAGCCGATCGCATGCAGCAGCGAGTTGTGCGGTAAGGTGAGCGGTCCGGGCTTTGGTGCCGTGCCCGGCGCCGGTTGCGGATACGCCGTTGCGGCGGCGCTCGCAAAGGCGATGTTGCCCTCTTGGTGCCGCACGACTTGGTGGATGTGGCCGTTGAGCACGGTTACGCGATCGAAGCGACGCAGCAGCGCAAGCGCCTTTGCGCCGTCCTCCGTCGTCCATCCCCACTGCGGGTAGAGCGCGTACAGCGGGACGTGCGTAAACACGACAATCGGCGTGCCGCTCTTTTGCGCGCGCAAATCGCGTTCGAGCCATGCGAGTTGATCGCTGCCCAGCAATCCCATCTTTTCGAAGTCGAAGACGTTGATGAGCACGACGTAATGCACGCCGTTTGCGTCCCACGATCGCCAACTGGAACGCTTGTCGTCGGCCGGGAAAACGTCGAAGAAGCGGGTGTGGTTTGCGCCGATGAAGTCGTGCTCGCCGGGTAACACGATTAGCGGGGCTTTCAGCGTCGAGACCACGTCTTTTGCCGTTTGAAATTGTTCGGGCGTCGAGAGATGCGTAACGTCGCCCGTGTGCACGACGAACGCCGGTTGTTTA
>JBKPMZ010000091.1:0-7596 GCA_046732415.1 Vulcanimicrobiota bacterium | reverse complement strand
CTCATCGCCATCAGCTTGTTGATCCATCCGCGGTCCGAGTAGGCTTGGTGGCCGCCGTCGTGCTGCACGTTGAATCCGACCGCCGCCATCGACAGGCCGAGCACGATCGCCAGGGGCAACGCGGTCCACCAGCTTGCGGCCAAGAACAACAAGCCCACATATGAAACTCCGAGGCAGCCGAAAATCAAGGCCGTCTTCAGATACATGGTCGGGCAATCGCGAGGTCGGCGACCGCTGAGCTTGAAGTATTGGTCGACCCGTCGCCGCAGTTCGGGCTGGAAGCGGTCGCCCGTCGCGAACTTCAACGTGCCGGGCATCGCCGCGGCCAGGGAGCCAAGCGAGACGGCCTCGGCGCCGAGCCGGCTGCTGGAATCGTCTTGCGTTGCGGTCATATCGGGTTGCGCCAATGTCATTTCGGACCGTTTCAAACACTCGTTCGCAGAAGGGGGCCGAAACGTGGGACCAATTCCGTCGAGAAATTCCTCCCGCGCGGCGGGATCGACGGACTTGACCGGAGAACTACGGACCAGACGCCGCCGGAACCGGTTGCACCACGCGGCCACCAGGCTGCAGCGATTCATCCATCGTCGCCAAGTAGATGAACATGGCAAGGAGCATTAGCGCGACGCCGAGGTAAACTCGCCAGTCTCGATGGGGCAGCCAGCGATCTTTATCCGGTCGCCGACGATCGCCGTGCTGCTTTGACTTGTTGCTCATTCCAAATGCCTCATTGGTGCATCCGCCTTGTAAATGGTATGCGTGAGAAATTTCGCAAAGTCGTTCCGTCGCACGGAGCTTTTCCGGCAAGACGTCAGTCAAGAGTCGAGGTCGACGAGCGGCAGTCCGGTGCGTTGCTTTCTTCGATGTTTCCGCGGCACGACATCGGTGGCGAGCCCCAGCCGCTCAAGGCACTTGATGAAGTAAAAGTTCACGTCGAACTCCCACCACCGGTGCTGCACCGAAGCGCTGGTCGGGTCGTTATGGTGATTGTTGTGCCAGCCCTCACCGCCGGTGATGGCCGCCACAAACCAGTTGTTTCGGCTCTCGTCGTCCGTCTCATAGTTGCGATAACCGAAGATGTGGCTCAATGAATTGACGGCCCAGGTAATGTGCCACACATAGACGGTGCGCAGCACGACTCCCCACACCAGGAGACTCAATCCGAATTGCAGGCCGGCGGTCCACTCGCCCGCGCCCGCCCAACCCGCCGCCAGGCCGACCAGGAAGAACATCAGCGCGTGGCCGAGGTAGATGAACAACGACGCCGCGCGATGCTTTTCCAGGTACATGTAAAAACGATCGTCCAGAAGGTCGCGAGCATACTTGTAGTAAAAGGCGGCGCCGTGAGTCCCTCCCTTCTCGAAGAACAGCCAGCCGACGTGCGACCAGAAAAAGGCCACGAGGGGGCTGTGTGGATCGTCGCGGTCGTCGGAGTGCTGGTGGTGCATGCGATGCCAACTGACCCACCGCGCCGGCGTATTTTGCCCGCAGCACAATGCCAGCACCACAAACGATCTTTCCAGCCAAGTGGGCACTTTGAAGCTGCGGTGCGTCAGCAAGCGATGGTAGCCGATCGGCACGCCCAACTGGCCGAAGACGTTCACGCCCAGCACGAACGCGAACAGGCCCGTCCAACTGAACAGCCAAGGAACGAATGCCAACAGGGCCAACAAGTGCAGGCTTAGAATCGGGGCGACGTAATCCCACCGCACGCGGTTCTCCACAACGATTGCCACGAAGGCGCCGTGAGCTTCGCGACTCGGAGCACGCCGGCTGCCGGTCCCGGACAAGCGCGGGCCGGCAATTTGGTTCAAAATGGGTCGTGGATCTTGCTCGCTCATCTTATGTGGGTGCGGCATCGGAACGCGGGATCAATTCCGCCAACAATTCCAACAGCTTGTTTGGATCGACCGGCTTAACCAGATGGTGACTGAAACCCGCCTCGCCAGACGCCTGCCGGTGATGTTCTTCTCCGTAGCCGGTCATCGCGATCAGCAATACTCCATCTGCTTTTGGATCTGCACGAAGGCGCCGCGCAATCTCGAATCCGTCCATTTCCGGCAGGCCGATGTCCAGCAGCGCCACAAGCGGCTGATAGCTGTATGCCATCTCCAATCCGCTCGTGCCGGTGTAGGCCGCCCGCGCGTCATATCCAGCCTGCAGCAACAGCGAAACGACGCTATCCGCGGTGTCGTGATTGTCGTCGGCCACGAGTATGCGGCTGCCCGGCCGCGCACGCACGGCGGTGCGGGTCGGTCCTTGATCCTTCACTTCCGTCGGCAAGTGAACGACCGGCAGCCGCACGATGAACTGGCTGCCCGTTCCGAGCCCTCGGCTTTCGGCCGTCACGCTTCCGCGGTGCATTTCGACGAGACTCCGCACGAGCGCCAGGCCGATGCCCAGACCGCCTTGCGAGCGGTCGAGCGATTTTTCCGCCTGGGTGAACAGATCGAAAATCCGCGGCAACACCGCGGGTTCGATGCCGGCTCCCGTGTCCTTGACGCGAATCTCCGCCTCGCCTCCTAGCGGACGGACGGTCAACCAAATCTGTCCGCCTTCGCTGGTATATTTGGCGGCGTTGTTCAGCAGATTGACGACGACCTGTTCCAGGCGGACCGGGTCGGCGTTGAGCCAGATCGGCTCCTCGCAGAGCGACACCGAAAACTGGTGCTGACGCGCTTCAATCAGAGGTCTCGCCGCCGCGGTCGCGCGGTTGACGATGCCGTTCAGCTCCACCTTCGAGGTTCGCAGATGAACGCGGCCGGTGGCGATCCGCGAGATCTCCAACAGATCGTCGACAATGCGCGCCAAGTGGGCCGTCTGACGTTCGATCATGCTCCGCGCTTCGCGCTGCATCGGGTTTTCGTCGCCTTGCAGGCGCAGCAAATGCACGGCATTGAGAATCGGCGCCAGAGGATTGCGGAGCTCGTGTGAAATCATGGCCAGGAATTCATCTTTTCGCTGATAGGCGTCGCTCAATGCCGCCGCTTGCCGATTGATTTCCCACTGCATGCGAATCCGATCGGTAATGTCGCGAATATTGCATTGAATGACGTTTTCGTCGCCTGCCTGATAGACATTGGAGATGAACTCGACCTCGACTTGTCCCTTGTCGCGCGTCTTGAGCGGCAGATCCTCGTGCCGGTCGTAGCCGGTCGTTTGCAGCTTCACAAAAGCGGCCCGACTGGCGGTCGCGTCTTCAAAGACGCCGATTTCCCAAAGCTCCTTGCCGAGCAGTTCCGCCCGCGAGTATCCCAGCAACTCGCACAGAAAAGGATTCGCATCGATGATCTTTCCGCTTTCCGCGTCGAGAATTAGGATGCCATCCCTGGCCGTTTCAAAGAGCCGGCGATAGCGGACCTCGGATGCGCCCAGTGCTGCCGCGCAGTCGCGTTGCGTAATCGCCGCCAGGCCGAAAGGCTCCTTGTCGGCAGATGGCTTATCGGAGGATGCGGCTATCTTGCGTCGTGTCATTCGCAGGCAACCTCGGCCGCCGAACGGTTGTTTTAAACGTCGTCGCCGAACCTGCCATGTTTCTCTGCCGCGATCGCTTTCGCCCTTCGCACTTCGTCCACCAGGCGCATGAGAATCTGCAGCGGCACGGGTTTAACAAGGTATTCGTCGAAGCCAGCCGCAATGCACAGCGCCTGATGTTCCGGATCCGTGTGCCCGCTAACAACCACGAGCGGAGTTGCGCCAAACTGCTGCGTTCCGCGGAGTTGCTTGGCGACCGCGCAACCGTCCAAGTGCGGCATGCTGAAATCAATCAACATCAGATCGGGATCGAACGAACGGGCCTCTTCGCAGACTAGCCGGGGGTCGCAGATCGCGTGCGCCTCGGCGCCGAAATGCCGCAGCAGCATGGCCGTGCTGTTGGCGCCATCGGGATCGTCGTCGACGAGCAGCACTCGCACCACGGCATTACTGTCGATCCTTGGGCTTTCCATCCTTGGGTTTTCCACCTCTGAGCTCCTTCCACGCAACGGATTGCGTCAACCGCCTTGGTTGTTGAATGACATCGCCAACGCAAAACCAATAAAAAAAGCCGACGTGGCAGAACACCCTCAGGGTGATCGACCACGTCGGCTTACTTTTTCACGGGGCCTCCGGCCAGGCCAAAATCCCCTTGAACTCGTCTTCCGACGCCTTCGCATGTTGTCACAACGATTCGCTGCTCTCGCGACTCGGCTGACAGCCGCCATCTTATCCGCCGCGCGGTCGAAAACAAGGGCGCTCGCAAGTTCCCAGCGCAAATCATACGATCCAGCAGTATGAAGACGGCGTGCCGCAGTGAGCGTCGGTGGCCACGAGAAAGCCGGTCGCTTACCATCAAAACGCAAGGGGAAATCGAGGCCGCCGCTTGCGAAGGCGTCGCTCGATTCGAGCAGGAAAACAGGGCGCGGGCCCAAGGAGATCCGGGCGCATCTGCTGGATGACCTGCTCGTGGTGCGACTGCATGGCGTTTTGACCGCCGCCCAGCAGCACCTCGTCGAATCGCTTCCGGCCGAGAAGGGCCGAGATTCGCTTGTGCCCTTTCGCTAAATTTGGCCGCTAGCTGACTGTTTATTGGTGGAGCAAGTGCCTTCGGACTGAGGTTGGCTCGCGAATGCCATTCGTTGCCTGCGAGGCACCGGCACCGTCGACTTGCGGGTGGATTGGTCGCCTGGATTTTACCCGCGCCACAATCTCGGCCGCCATACGGCTTGTGGCTCCCGCCCAGACCGCTGGTGCGGCAAAGTACATGCCTAACTGTAGATTCCCACGGGCCGTCCCTAGGTCGTTCGCTTTGGGGCGAACGCAGCGCGCGTTTTCGTCACCGGGTGACATCGTCCCACGCGCGCAAGAATCGCGGCGACCAGACGCGGCCGAGTGTCGATTTTCCGCGGCTTTTGGCTCCGTGGAAGGTGCTTCGGTCGATTTCGCCGATGCGCGCGAACACAAAATGCGAACCTGCAGCGGTGTGTCGACCCGAAGCTTCAAAATGCCAGATCGTGACGTTCAAAACAGATCTTAGCGAACGCTATTGCACGTCAGCCAGAAACCTGAGGGAGCGGCACAAGGAACCTAACACCGCTTTGTTCAACAGACGGATCATAGGAGGCTAACTCCACGACATTACCTTCAGCGTCTTTGACGTAAAGGGATCGCCAATGAACCATGTATGCAGCGCGGACTCAACGGGCAAACTTAGCCGCTGGAATCGCCCGCGCTCGAGATCAAAATCAGCTTTGGGACCAGTGCGTTTCGCCCTCTTCTTCTTGAAGAAAGCCTACTCAAAGAACGCCGCCAGAACCAGCGCCAGCCAGAGCAGGGCTCGGATGGAGATCTGAGGGCGGGGCATCCTTATTATTCCCTCGTGCGCAACCGGAGTTTGGTGCCGACCAACCAGATTCCCAGGCCGAACATCGACCAACCTACAAACAACGCGATGGCAAAAGGGACAACGTCTGCCGCCCTTAATGCGGCCATACCATTCGCCAAAGCGGCGCCGGCGACACAGAACGCCGAGAGGGAAGCTAAGAGTCGGCGCAAGCTGAACTGGAATCGGCGGGGCATTCGCGCATTGTAGCGGGTTGCCTGATGGACGCACACGGGCGACACGGCGGGCTAGAGCGACGTCAAGCCAATAACGGAAACGATCGCCCAACTCCAAGTCAGGCCGCCTTCGGAGGCGATAGTTGCAATCGGCGGCCGGCAGGTTATGTTAAACCTGTTCCGCAAGTCTACCCACTGCGGAACAAACTTTGCCCCGGCATGGTACCTGCCCCGCCATGTCGGGGCTTTTTCATGGACATTCTAGGTCCGCCAGATGTTTTCAATGACCCACTTGCAGACCGGAATCGTTGTCTTAACCGCCATCATACTGATCACGGCGCTCGCCGCTTTAATCTGGATTGCCAGGAAGTAGCGGCAGGCGGGGCCAACCCGGGCTCCCTCCGGACGTAGGTTGCGTAAACAGGGGTGTGGACGTGACCTAGGCAAGTCCAAAAGTTGGCACAAATCCTGGCCATACGGGACGCGATCGTGGCCAATTCGGCAACATCATAAGTCTCTTAACCCTCAATGCCGATGAACTATTCGGAAGCAAGCAGCATATGCTTGCAATAAGGGCTAGAGGGTCGCGTTGTGCCTTTATCGACGTGTCGCCATTTGTGCAGGATCAGCTACCGCCGAAATCGAGAAAGGCGGTTGCCATTGCATATCGGTTGGTTTGCCGTTTTTTCGCCGCTTTTACTGGTGCTGCTGTTTTCCGCAGCATCACCAGCAACTGCTGCAATTTCGATCGGCGATAAAGGGCAACGAGTCGATGACGGGCGCCCTCTCGAAAACGCAAACTGCTTGTTCGAGGGACCCGGCTCAAGAGGTGTTTACATCGTAGCGGCGATCGCTCCCGAGCCGACGTTCGCAACCCTTCGTGAACGAAGGAAGCGCTCTTCACGATCCCGAATCCTTCGTCCGGGCACGCGCGAAAAAGAGGCAGAGGCGGAGTCCGACGCATCTGCCGCGCCCGTTGCGGCATTTTGGCGGACGTGCGGAGGATGGTTCCTCTGGGCGTTCGTTCTCTTTGTCGCGACGGGCGGAACTTTTGCCGCTGACTCCCCGCCGTCAAGCGATTCTTCCCGAGGCGGCAATGTAAGCTTGGCGTCTGCAACCAGCGTGAAGCAGGAAGATTCGCCTAGCAGCGGCGCCTACGATGCGCCCGACGTTCGTCGGCCCTATTGGGAATCGCCCAATATCGTCATCGAGGAGGCCGACGAATACCCGCGGCCGCGCAGCCTTGAATGCGACGATCGGAACAGCTTTTTCTACACGCTGCGGCCGAACATCTTGAACATCCCGGTACAAGACGAGTGGGATTTCTATAACCTGATCAACACGGATCGGCCCGACTTCACCGATGCCGTTTACTCCGTGGGCAAGGGCGTAACATATCTGGAGAACGGCTATACGTTCCACAAGATCAACGATGCGCAAACGCACCTCAGCACGCGGCAACTCCCCGAGTCATTGTTGCGACACGGCCTGACCAATGAGTTCGAGCTGCGCATGAAGTGGAACGGCTACTTAATGACAGACTTCAAAGACCTGACCAACGGCGCGCACTTGACGCAGTTCGGCGGCGAAGACCTTGACCTTGGTTTCAAGTGGGAGCTGATCCAGCAAAGCGGATGGCGTCCAATGTTCAGCGTCGTAAGCGGCATACTCGTGCCGACAGGCACGCGCGGCGTATCGGCCAATGGAGTGGAGCCGCATATCAACCTCGTGTACGGCTGGGGGCTTCGCCGTTGGCTGTATCTCAAGGGCCAATCGGGCGTGGACTTCCTCAAAGTCAGCAACTCGCCCGTTACCGTAATTTCATCAGTCGTGCCGGGCTTTGTGGTGGAACGCACGGCACAGGACTCCTGGCACCAGTCGTTTTGCTTCCTCTCGCAATGGACCAAGCGCGTCGGCGCCTTCCACGAGTGGTTTATGATCCAAAACACCGGCTCGGGTGACACGCGCGCCCAGCATTTTTTCGATATGGGCACATATATTTACGTGACGCCCAACATCCAATTCGACGCTCGCATTGGCAAACGGGTCAGTGATCGCGTG
>JBKPMZ010000090.1:0-21550 GCA_046732415.1 Vulcanimicrobiota bacterium | reverse complement strand
TCGCGCTGCTTGCTCCTGGCGCTTCGGTGAATTTTTATCTCGCCTACAACACCAAAGACTGCGCCGCAATCGGCGCGCCGAGCGGTTGTCTTGGCATCGAAGGTCTGTACGTAAGTGACGACGAGATTCAACAGGCGATCGCGGACAATGCCGTCGACGCGCTCTCGCTGAGTTACGGTTTGCCCGAGCCGTATGGCGTCGGCGCATATTACGACAGCACGGGCGCGGGAATCGGTCCGGAAGAGTTCGCCGCGCTGAAGGCCGAGGGCATTGCGGTATTCGTCTCCTCAGGCGACAACGGTGCGCACGATTGCGCGGACCCGTCAACCGGCGCGCCGACATCGCAATACTGCGTGGATTACCCGAGCACCGATCCGTCGGTCGTCTCCGTCGGCGGCGTGAATTATCCGATGGACAGCGCCGGCAATCTGCCGTCGACTGCGCAGATCACGGCTTGGGCGTCGAACACCTCGCTCGGCGGCGACGGAATTTCCGACAATTCCGCGGGCAGCGGAGGCGGCATATCGGGCGTGTTCCAAGCCTCTCAGAGCTCCCAGAGTTCGCTGCCCACGACGGTTCAAGGCGTTTCGACGGGCGGCATGCGAACCGTGCCGGACGTTGCGATGCTCGCCGATCCGCTCACCGGTCCGCAGCTGCTGATCAATGCTGCGTATCCATCGGCTACCGAGCTGTTTCCGGTCGGCGGTACCAGCGCCGCGGCGCCGGAGATGGCGGCCGCATGGGCTGTGGTGCTGCAGGCATGCAAAGCAAGCAGCGCGTGTTCGACTGCGACCGGCGCGCATCCGTGGCGACTGGGTGATCCCAAGGCGCTGTTCTATACGATGTACGGCAACGCAACCACGTACGGTACTACGTTCTACGACGTGCTCGCCGGCAACAACGGCAACTTCAGCGATCCCTGCGCGACCGCGCCGCAGCCGTGCGCCACGCCGACGCCCACGTATTACGGCGGTTACGACGCGGGCACCGGCTATGACATGGTGACCGGCGTCGGGGTGCCGTTCGTCGGCCACCTCATCAACGCCGTGGTCAGCGGCCAAAATGTCCCGTAATTCACAAGAGAAAGGAGACGGTTTGAAAGATTTGGGTGTGCGGTCTATCGTGGCGATCGCGATTGCTGCTTTCGCACTAAGTGCGTGTGGGACGTTCACGTCAACCTCGTCCGTCCTGCCGCAGCGCGCACATGAGCTTGCGCCGATGACGACGACGTCATGCTCCCGCTATCCGACGACCAGTGGCGACATAACGTCGTTTGCGTACACGTCACCATACGGCACCAATCCCACCACATATCAATGGAGCACGTACTACCCGATACAAAGCGGATTCGGTGGTTTCGGGTCCGGCGTTTGGGAGCTCGTCGCAACGGACAGTAACGGAAACGTCGTCGCCGATTCGCAGCCTCAACGCATGACGTTGGTACAAGGCGAAACGACGTCAGTAAATGTGAGTATCCCGTACGGCCTGTGTGATTTAGGGACGGTGCAAATTAGCAACCAAGAAAACAACTATTTGGAGACGGCCGTGCTACAAACCGGACAAGCGACGGATACGATCTATATCGTGGGCACGCCCGCACCGACGCCGTCGCCCATTGCCTTCACCGAAACCGGCAGCGGCTACGTCAGTAACCATTGCTCGACCAACAAATTCGGCCAGGTCGTATGTACGCAGAGCAGCAGCACAGCCCAGCCGTACAACGTGACCTGGACGGTGACCCAGTCGACGCCGACGCCCCTGCCGACGAGCGACCCCACACCGATGCCCTGCAGGAGGCAGCCATGCCCGCAGTAGGCTGCTCCTGCCGAGGTCCTCTTGCCATGGCTGCTATAATGGAACGGCTGTGAAAGAGAAGATTCATCCCAAGTGGTACCCCGAGGCGAAGGTCCACTGCGCCTGCGGCAATACCTTTACGACCGGTTCGACCATGCCGGAGATCGCCGTCGAGATCTGCTCGGCGTGCCATCCGCTGTTCACCGGCCAGCAAAAGTTTGTCGATACGGCCGGACGCGTTGACAAGTTCCGTCAGCGCGAAGAGATCGCCAAGAAGAAGCAGCAAGAGGCTGCCGCGCGCAAAGCCAAACGCGAAGCCGCAAAAGCCGAAGCTTAGCTGCGCCGTCCTTGGGAAACGAGCTCCTCTTTGGGGCTCGTTTTCATTTTTCGCCTCGATACCTCGGCGGTGCTTCGATACCTCAGCATGACAACTAGCCGTGAATAATACGTTTTACGATCGACTCGATACGATAGCCAAGCGCTTCGACGAAATCGAAGCCGAACTCGCGCACCCCGCGGGCGGTTTCGATCAGGCACGCTATACCGCGCTGGTGAAAGAGCGCGCGTCGATTGAGGAAACCGTCGCCGCGTACCGCGACTACCGGCGTACGCTGGACGAAATCGCCGCCAACGAGGAATTGCTGAAAGACCGCAGCGATCCGGAACTGCACGAATTGGCGGAAGAAGAAGCGAAGGCGCTGCGGGAGCGCCGCGTCGACTCGGAGCGCAAACTCCAGGAATTGATGATCCCGAAGGATCCGGACGACGAGAAGGACGTGTTCATCGAGATCCGCGCGGGTGCCGGGGGCGACGAGGCGGCGATCTTCGCGGGCGATCTGGCGCGCATGTACATGCGCTATGCCGAATCGCAGCGCATGAAAACGGAGCTGGTTTCGCAGAGCGAGAGCGACGCCGGCGGTTACAAAGAAATCGTGTTCGCCGTCAAAGGCAACGCAACGTACAAGCATTTCAAGCACGAGTCCGGCGTGCACCGCGTGCAGCGCGTGCCGGTTACCGAATCGCAGGGACGCGTGCACACCAGTACGGCTACCGTTGCGGTGCTTCCGCAAGTGGAAGAAAACGTCGAAGTGGAGATCAATCCCTCGGATTTGCAGATCGACACGTACAAATCGAGCGGCGCCGGCGGACAATACGTCAACAAGACGGAGTCCGCAATTCGCATCACGCACGTACCGACCGGCATCGTCGTCGCATCGCAGCAAGAACGATCGCAGATTCAAAACCGCGCGAAGGCGATGGAGATGCTGCGCGCCATGCTGTACGACCGCAAGCGGCGCGAAGCCGAAGAAGCGATGGGCTCGATGCGCCGCAGCCAAGTCGGTACGGGCGACCGCTCGGAAAAGATCCGCACGTACAATTTTCCGCAGGACCGCATCACCGACCACCGCATCAACCAGAACTTCGGGAACATCCGCGGGATCATGGACGGCGACATGGGCCACATCGTCGAGGAACTGCTCAAGGACGAACGGGCTCGCGCGCTTACCGGTGAAGGCTCGGCCGCTTAGGCTGGAAAGCGTCCGCCGGGCGGCGAAGGTGGGCGCATGCAGCGCTCACGGATGAGGCTCCCATGATGACCGCTGGTACCGGTGCCGGCTACAAACCGCAGACGATTACCGCGACGTTGGCGCGCGGCATGCTGCTCCTGGCCAAGTCCAGCCCGACGCCCCGCGCGGATGCGCAAATTCTGCTCGCGTTTACGCTCGGACGCGAGCGCGAGTGGCTGCTCTCGCACGGCGAGAGTTTTTTGAGCCGTCCGCAAACCGAGAAGTACGTCGGCTTGTGCGAAAAGCGCGCAACGGGCATGCCTGTCGCCTATATCACCGGGTTTGCCGGTTTTTACGGGCGCGAATTTGCCGTGAACGAACACGTGCTCATTCCGCGGCCGGAAACCGAGCATTTGGTGGAAGAAGCGGTCGCGCATCTGCAGGCGAAAATCAAGCCGGACGCACCGGTGAAACAGTTGTTCACCGTGTTCGAGGCGGGCGTTGGAAGCGGCGCCATTGCCTGCAGCATCGCCGCTGAAATATCCGGCGCGATCGTCGAGGGAACCGATGCGAGCACGGCGGCGCTCAAAGTTGCCAATTACAACGCGCAGCGTCTGAACGTACATACGCGCTGCAAATTTCATTATGCCGACGTCGTGAAAAGCAACGACGAGAAGAGCTACGATCTCGTGGTTGCCAATCTGCCGTACATTCCGAGCGGTCAGGTCCCCGTCAAGCCCGACCCGGTCGGCTTCGAGCCGCGCATCGCACTCGACGGCGGCCCCGACGGCTTGACGCACTACCGCAAACTGCTGGCGGCCGCGCCGCGTATGCTGCGTCCGGGCGCGCTGCTGCTGATGGAGGCGGCGCCGCCGACCATCGCGCAGCTCCACGCCCTCACCGTGGCGGCGCTTCCTGAGGCGACCGTCGAGATTCGACACGATTACGCGGCGCAAGAACGGTACGTGTCGGCGAAAATGGCTCCTCGGCAGGCTCGGGGGTCCTCCGACAAGGTCTGACCTCAGGATGAGCCTTAGCGCGAGCCGTCGAATAACGTAATCCCGAGATGGCAAAGTATATCTTCTTTACCGGCGGTGTTGTTAGTTCGCTCGGTAAAGGGATCACGGCAGCGTCGCTCGGACGATTGCTCAAGGCGCGCGGGATCAGCGTTTCGATTCAGAAACTGGATCCGTACATCAACGTCGACGCCGGCACCATGAACCCGTACCAGCACGGCGAGGTCTTTGTCACCGAAGACGGCGCCGAGACCGACCTCGATTTGGGTCACTACGAGCGGTTCATCGACGAAAACCTCTCACGCGTCAACAACGTCACGACGGGGCAAGTCTACAACTCCGTCATCGACAAAGAGCGCCGCGGCGACTATCTGGGCGCGACCGTGCAAGTCATCCCGCACATCACCAACGAAATCAAAGCGCACATTAAGCGCGTGGCGGAAGAAAGCCATGCGGACGTGTGCATTGTGGAAGTCGGCGGAACCGTCGGCGACATCGAGTCGCTGCCGTTCTTGGAAGCGATTCGCCAGATCCGCTACGACGTCGGCGATGAGAACGTGATGTTCTGCCATCTCACGCTGATGCCGCATTTGGGCGCGGCGGACGAATTAAAAACCAAGCCGACACAGCACTCGGTGCGCGAACTGCGCGGCATCGGGATTACGCCGGACGCGATCATTTGCCGCACCGGCACCTCGTCGCCCATGCCGGTCGAATTGAAAGAGAAGATCGCGCTGTTCTGCGACGTGCCCGTGAACGCGGTCGTGCAGAACGCGGACGCCTCGACCATTTATCAAGTGCCGCTGAATCTCGAAGCTGAAGGTCTGGCGGACGCGGCGGTGCGCAAGCTGCATCTGCCGACGGACGCTCCGCAACTCGAAGATTGGGCGAACATCGTCGAGCGCATCACCAACCCCGAGCGGCGTGTGACCATTGCGCTCGTCGGCAAATACGTCGAATTGAAAGACGCGTACATCTCCATCAACGAAGCGCTGTATCACGCGGGCATCCACCACTGTGCCGCGGTCGACATTCAACGCATCGACAGCGAAGCGGTCGAAAACGAAGGCATCAGCGTGCTGCGGGGTGCGCACGGAATATTGGTCGCACCGGGCTTCGGCGCGCGCGGTATCAAAGGCAAACTCAAAGCGATCCGGTACGCGCGCGAGAACCGCGTGCCGTTCCTTGGAATTTGCTACGGCATGCAGCTGGCATGCGTAGAGTTTGCACGCAACGTTTGCGGGTTACCGGAATCCATGACGCGCGAAGTGGACGAAACAACCATCGATCCCATCATCGATTTCATGCCGGACCAGCGTAACCTCGAGGTGTACGGCGGAACGATGCGCTTGGGCTCGTACGCGTGCCAATTGGAAGCGGGTACGCTTGCGGCCAAAGCGTACGGCGAATTGAACATCAGCGAACGCCATCGCCACCGGTACGAGTTCAACAACCGCTACCGGCCGCTGTTTGAAGAGCACGGCATGCGCTTCTCCGGTCACCACGCCATCGGCAAGACGACGCTCGTCGAGATGATCGAGTTGCCGCCCGACATGCATCCGTGGTTCGCCGGCACACAGGCGCATCCCGAGTTCAAGTCGCGTCCGAACCGGCCCTCACCACTGTATCGCGATTTCGTCGGAGCCGCGCTCAGCCGCGAAGAACGTATTCGCGAAGAACAGCAGTTCGCGCCGTCCGCATCCACGTAGCGCCACGAACCCGCAAGACATTACCGCAGTCGTCCTCACCCGCAACGAAGAGCGCAATCTTGCGCGCGCGCTGGACGCATTGCCCGAGGGCATGCCCGTGCTCGTCGTCGACCATGAGTCGACCGATCGCACCGCCGCGATCGCACAAGAGCATGGTGCGCGTGTGATCGTGCGTCCGTTCGACGGGTTCGTGATGGCGCGCCGCTTCGCGCTCACGCAGGTGCGGACGCCGTGGACGTTCATGATCGATGCCGACGAACGCCCCGACGCTGCGCTTGGCGAAGCAATCGTGTCCGCCGATGGGCAAGCCGAGGGCTACGTCGTCGCGCGCACGACGTACTATTGCGGAAAGCCGCTGCGCATGTGGAGCAACGAGCCGCTGCTGCGCCTGTTTCGTACGGATCGCGCGCACGTAGAGGCCGCACCGGCCGCGGGCGGCGGCGCGCAATTGCACGAGCGCTGGGTGTGCGACGGACGCACGGCGCGCCTGAATGGTACGCTCGAACATTACTCTTATCCCGATGCCGCGGCGTACCGCAGCAAATATCAGGCGTACACTTCCATCGAAGCGCGCGGCGTGCACGCGAGCGTGCCCGCGATGCTGCTGCAAATACTGCTCGTGCCGCTGCGCTTCGCAAACTTGTTGGTGCGGCGCGGCGCGCTGCTCGATGGGCCCCCGGGATGGGAGATTGCCTGGTTTTCCGCGCTGTATCCGGCGGTGGTGGCATGGAAGTCCATCCGCTCGTAGCGCTCGACGCGCGCATGACGCGGCAAATGTCCGTCGGCATGAAAACCTACGCGCGCGAACTGACGGCGCGTTTGCCGCGCGTCGCACCCGACCTGCGTTTCAACGCGTTCCGGCAGGGCGGCAACTTCGGCTGGGACGAGCAAGTGCGTTTGCCGCGCGCAATTCGCGCGAGCCGCGCCGATCTCGCGCATTACCTCTCACTCTACACGCCCGTGCTGCCGCCGCGGCCGTACGTCGTGACGATCCACGACCTCATCCACTTGCACTTCCCGCAGTACTTCAAAACGAAAGTGCCGCTATATTATCAGACGGTCGTGCGGTTCGTCGCCTCGCGCGCGGCGCGCGTAATCACCGACGACGAGCGCACCGTAGACGATTTGCGCAGGTTCTTGGGCGTCGATCCGGCCCGCGTGTGCGTCATCCCGCTCGGCGTGGAGGACCGCTTCCTGCAAACGCTCGAGCCGGTTCGCGCGCAGCGTCCGTATCTGCTGTACGCCGGCAATCATCGCAAACACAAGGATTTGCCGACGCTGTTCCAGGCATGGTCGTCGCTGCCGGACGATCGCGCGGTCGATCTCTACGTCACTGGGCGCGACGATTTCGATGGTGCGCTGCAAGCGTGTTCTAGCGCGTCGCGGCGTGTAATCGCTCTGGGCGATATCACGGATGACGAGTTGGCGCGATATTACGCGGGCGCTTTGGCGCTCGTGCATCCGGCGCTGCTGGAGGGATTCGGCCTGCCGATGCTCGAGGCCATGGCGTGCGGCGCACCCGTAATCGCAACCGCGCAGTCCCTGCCGAATGCGCTCTCCGGCGTAGCGCTGACGTTTCCCGCTGGTAACGCGCAGGCCGCGCGCGATTCAATTTTGCGCGTTCTTGACGATACTGCGCTGCGCGAGCGCCTGATCCGAGAAGGCCGCGAGCGGGCTCGCACGCTAACGTGGGATCGGTGCGCCATGCAGACGGCCCAGGTATATCGCGACGTGATTCGGGAAAACGCCAAAAGATGAAACGGCTTACCGCTTCGCTGCTCGTCTTGCTGCTTACACTCGGCGCCAAACCGCACCATCCGGCGCATCAGCCCGGCAAAAAAGTGCTGCCGATTGCGCTGGTGCTCAACGGCACGCGCTTGTCGGTCAATCCGCCGCCGGTATTTTACAAAGATCATCTACTGGTGCCGGTGCGCCGCATTCTCACGGCGCTCGGCTTGAATTTTGAAAAAGACGGCCCGTACGTGCGCACGTACGCGGGCGCGAAAACGATTCAACTGCTCATCGGCAGCAAGGTCGCGCAAATCGACAACGAGCCGGTGACGCTCAATGCGGCTCCGGTGGAAATCAAGAATACGCTCTACGCACCGCTGCGGTTCTTCACCCAAGCGCTGCAGGCGCAAGCGGTCTTCAACCGGCAGACGAATAGTGTGGAGATCGTTTCCACGCTCGTCGGTCGATCCGGAAACGGCATCGTCAACAACGTCAACGGCGACGTACAGATGATGGGGACGATTACCGATGTCGATCTCGACTCGGACCCGCCGACCATTACCATTACGCATAACGCGTCGGTCCGTACGCTTTCCATCACCTCCGGCGTAAGCGTCATGGTACAGGACGTGGATGCCGGCACGAGCAGTGCGGGCGATCTTTCCGAACTGCACACCGGCGATTACGCGCACGTGTATTTGGCGAAGGACGGATCGGTCAAGCGCATCGTCGACGCGTTCGGATCGCGAACGGGCAGCATAGTCGCGATCGCTTCGGGGCAAATCGTGCTCGATGACGGGCACGTCATCGTACCGACGCGCGCGACCACGATTACGCTGAACGGGTCGGACGCCACCGTCGACAAACTTGCCGTAGACGATCAGCTGATGGTGCGCTACAACATCGATTCATCCGAACCGCTGCAGATTCTCGCAACCCGCCGCGCGACCGGAACCTCGCAGGCGCAGACCGCAGTGTCGATTGCCCGCATCGACGTGCAGCCGGATCGCCCGGTGCGAGCGGGCCAAACGGTTACCGTTACGCTGCACGGCACACCCGGCGGGACCGCGTCGTTCGATATCGGCCCGTACGTAAAAAATCTTCCGATGCACGAAGATGCGCCCGGAACCTACACCGGCACGTACAAGGTTGGACGCGGCGAAAACTTTGCCGACGTGCCTATTCTCGGTCACTTGAACGCGCACGGTGCCGACGCGCCGCAGGGCGTATCGGAGACGACCGTTTCGGTGGCGACCGAGCCGCCCGGCATCGTCGATTTCGCTCCCGACGAGGGCGCGACGGTGAACAACGCGCGACCGAGCATCTACGCAACGTTCGAAAGCGGAACGGTGAACGTGAACCCGTCGAGCGCGCGCATTGAAGTGAACGGCCACGACGTTACTTCGGGCACCTTGCGTACGGACCGCTTCATCCAGTACACACCGCGCATCGATTACCCGGACGGACCCATGCGCGTTACGATTCAGGTCTCGGATGCCGCCGGCAACACCGCCAAGAAAACGTGGACGTTCTTCATTAGAAAGGGCAGCCAGTGAACCGCGATCCCGATTGCATCTTTTGCAAGATCATCGCCGGCGAGATTCCCGCCAGATTCGCGCATCGCGACAGCGAGATCGTCGTCATCGAAGACGTCAATCCGCAAGCGCCCAAACATTTGCTCGTGATGCCCGTCAAGCACGTGCCGAATCTTCCGGAATTCGTCGGCTTCGAATCGCCGGAACTGGTTGCAAAACTCTTGAGCGTTGCCGGACAATTGGGACGCGAGCAGAGCGCGAGCGGATTTCGCGCCGTGATCAACACCGGACCGGACGGCGGACAAACCGTGGATCATCTGCACGTTCACGTGCTTGCGGGCCGGCCTATGCACTGGCCGCCGGGATAGCGTAACAGCAGCGCGTTCTCACGCGTTGGAACGGCATGATGAAACGGGCGTTCGTCGTTGCCGCTCTTGGTTTGTGTTTTTTTCTCACGCTTTCGTTCGCGCAAGCAAGACGGTCCGATTACATTTGGGCGAGCGGATCGACGACTGTAACGCCCGGAACCCCGTTTACGGTAGACTTCCGTACGAACGACGGCGACAACCGGCTCATCAAAGTGCGCGTGTACCGTGTCTCGATTGACGATGCGGTGACCATCGTTCGCCGCAATCAGCATGCTGACGCGAGCGCGGCGCGCGGAACGCTCGTTTGGGACGGCACCGCGCACGGAAAGAGTGACGGCTGGGACGGCCGCCGGATCTCGGTAGGGCCGTTTCCGATTGGTCTCTACGTCGTTCAGGGCTCGATCGGGAGCGCTTCCGACGCGGTCCTCGCAAACGTTACGACGCTTGGGTTGGTTTCGATTGCCGGCGCGGGCCGCTCGGCTCTGTGGGCGGTCGATTTGCGAACGTTCCGCCATCACGCGGGGCCGACGGAAATTCGTCTTTATGCCAAGCACTCGGTGCAGCGCGTGCGATGCGATTTGGACGGCATCGCGATGGTAGCCGACGGTTTGCCGAACGACACTGTCTACGTGACGCAAACCGCGGACGGCTCTGCTGACGTTCAGACCGTTTGGAATTACTACGGGGACAATTCGCGCGCACCAGCGGCGCAGTTCGTGCAAACCGATCGGCCGGTGTACCGGCCCGGTCAACACGTGTATTTCCGCGCAATTCTGCGCAGCGGTTACGAAAACGACTATCGCATTCCGCCGGGCGAACATCGCGTCGAAATCGACGATCCGCAGGGCACGCCCGTCTTCACGAAATCGGTCGCGCTTTCCAGCTTCGGAACGCTCAGCGGTGATGCGGTGCTACCCTCGTCGATGCTCGGCGGGTATTCGCTGCAAATCGACGGCAACTACGCGGCGTCGTTTTACGTCGAGGCGTATAAGAAGCCTGAATACCTCATAGATGCCAAGGCGCACGACGAGGCCGTGGTCGGCGGCGACACGGCCCGAATAGACGTACGCACGGCATACGTGTTCGGGCGCCCTGCGGCGGGAATGAGCGTTCACTACGCGGCCTATGCCGGCTGGTACCAACCCTACGAGTATAGTCCGTACAGCGATTACTTTACGCGCCCGCGACCGCAGGCGCCGCCGGCCAGCACGGGTGAGGCGACGACGGATGCTCGCGGACAGGCGATTTTTCACACGACGACGCAGCGCGAAAAGTGGCCCTACGCTTTGAATTTCCGAATCACGGCACGCGACGCGTCGGGACGGACGATTGAAGCGGAGCGAAGCGTCATGGTGTATCCGGCCGGCGTGCGCGTTTCGATCGTGCCGCAGAATTGGTTTGCGCAGACCGGTCACGACGCGCCGCTCGACGTGCGCTCGACAGATTTGCACGATCGTCCCGCGCCCGGCGCTCGCGTCCACCTGACGTTCGTCCGCAGCGTGTGGAACCGCCGCACGTCACACGACGATGATACCGTGACGGCGACGCGCGACGTGCTAACCGATTCGCAAGGACGCGCGACCGTGCATTGGATCGCAGCCGAAGGCGGATCGTACCGGATTACCGCGCAGACTGCGGACTCGCGCGGCAACGTCGGCTCGGATGAGCAGTATCTGTGGGTCGTGGGCAACGACGACCAGTGGTTACCGCCGCTGGAGCAGCCGGTGCTCATTCCGCTGCACCAAACGCTGTCGGCAAATGAGCGTCCGCGCGTTTTGGTGCGCATGCCGGCACCTGGTCGCGACGTGGTGCTTACCGTGTCGACCGATCACCTCGTTTCGGCGCGCGTCGTTCACGTAACGGGATATGCGGCGTCTATCGGCTTCGATGCTCCGCCCAATGCAAGCGTTTTTCAGGTGCACGCGCTTCTCCCAACGGAAGAAGGCATTTCGGACGCGCAAGTGCAGTTCACGCGCAAACCGGCCGCCAAGGCGCTGCACGTAACGGTTCGCAGCACTCGTTCCAAGTATGAGCCCGGCATGCCCGCGACGTTCGACGTGTACGTCACGGACGTTCGCGGCAAACCGGTGCGCACCGAACTTTCGCTGGGTGTGGTCGACGATTCCATCTACGCGGTACAAGCGTCCGACGATCGCGATCCGATCGACGTGTTTTACGGAAACGCGACATGGGTGAACGCGCAGGCCGAATGGTACAGGCCGAATTATGTGCCGCCGCCGAGTGCTTCGGAGCAAGGCGTACCCTCGGGAATCGCCATGCCCACACTCAAGACGATCGCTCATGTCGCTTCACGCGGCCCCGGTAATCTCGTCAAGCCGGGCACGACGTCCGACGTCTATAGCGTCAACGCCGCGACGACGATGAAAGTGCGAACGAATTTTCAGGACACGGCGTACTGGACGCCCGCGGTGGTGACGGATGCGCACGGGCATGCGCGTGTTACGTTTACGTGGCCGGATAATCTGACGACGTGGCGCACGACCGCGCTCGGCGTCACGTCCGACACGGACGTCGGCGAGGGGCGCGCGGAAACGCTGGTCACCAAAGATTTTCTCGTGCGCCTGGAGATGCCGCGATTATTGCGCAAAGGCGATCGCACGACCGTCGTGGGCATTGCGCAAGGTCAGCCCGATTCCGCGCGCGTAACGCTCTCGCTGGCGCCCGACGCGATCGACCCGCTGACGAAGCTGCTGCGGCTGGACGCCAATCAAAGCGCTTCGGCTGCGTGGCCGTTCCAAGCGGGCAGCGTTCTTGGCGATCGCACGTTGACGCTTTCCGGAAGCGATGGTTCGCGCAGCGACGCAATGCGGTTGGCTCTGCCGATTGAATCGGCAGGCGCCGCCGAGCACATCCGTGACGCGAACAGCATCGACCGTGCGAACTCCGTAACGCTCGCGCTGCCGCCGGGATACGATGCGGGAACGCTGAGCGTGACGCTTACCCCGAGCATTGCGGCGCAACTGCTGCAGAACGTGCGCATGCTGGACGTCTATCCCTATTATTGCACGGAGCAAACGATGTCGGCGGCATTACCCGCGGTCTTCCTGGACCGCCTGTTCCGCGGTTTGGGTTTGCAGATGCCAAAGGACGTCTCACCGCCGCAAGTGATCGCTCACGCCATCGATCGCTTACAGGAGCTGCAGCATGGGGACGGTTCTTGGGGCTGGTGGGAAAACGACGCGGCGCATCCGTTCATGACCGCATATGCGCTATACGGATTGTCTGAAATGAAGAAGGCCGGTTACGCCGTTCCGGACGCCATGTTTCGGCGCGGTGTCGCGAGTTTGAAGTCGCAGTTGCAGTCGGCCGATACCGACACGCTGCGCTTCTGGGGTGGCGCGCAGCCGAATTCGGAATGGAACACGCGGGCGTTCATGCTGTTCTCACTTGCGGACGCCGATCCGCAGCACGTGGATCGCGGTATGCTGCAGGAGACACTGCGGCACGAGCGCGCCCTCAATCCGTACGCACTTGCGGTGCTCGGGCTCGCCTACCACGAGTTGCGCGACGACGTAACGGCGAGGCAGATTCTGGCTGTCCTCAATGCGCAAGCAAAAACGAGCGGACCGTACACGTTCTGGAGCGGCGACACTTGGCACTACGCGTGGGAAGACGATCCGATAGAAACGACGGCGTACGCATTACGTCTGAATGCGGCGTTGAATCCGCGTTCCGATGTGACGTACCGCGCGGTGGCATTCCTGCGCTCGCAGCAGCACGGATCGTGGTGGTATACGACCAAGGATACGGCAGCGTCCGTGTATGCGATTGCGGAAGCAGAACGGCCGTCGGCGCAGGAACTTCACCCCGACGAAAGCGTCAGCGTGGCCATCGACGGCCGCGTGGTAAAGACGCTGCACGTCACGACCGCGATCTTGAATGCGTCCGACGCGCAAATCGACCTGCCGGCGCAGATGCTTCACGATGGATCGACGGTGCGTGTGACGCGATCCGGGCGCGGCGCGTTGTATTGGGCGACGGACTTTATTCGCTACGCTCCGTGGAACGTTCACGTGGTGCGCGATTCCAGCCGTCCGTTGTTTGCACGCCTCTTTCCGCCGCAGCCCCCGCTGCGCATTGAACGGCGGTACAGTCTGGACCATGGCGGCAACTGGCACGTGGGTGATGAGGTCCACGTGGACGTCACTGTTCGTGCGAACAAAGACGTGCAGTACGTCGCGATCGAGGATCCGTTTCCGGCGGGCGCGGAGTACGCGCCGCTCCAGGGTGAAGCCGGCTCGGGAAATTGGAGCGGCGTGCAGTTCTTCGACGATCGTGCCGTGTTCTTCGCGGATCGGTTGTACGACGGAGAGGTGCTGCACTTATCGTACGATCTGCGCGTGACGAATGACGGTGCGTACGCTGCTCCGCCGCCCGTCGCATATGCCATGTACGGTCCGCCGATCAGCGCAACCGGCAGCGGCGAGCACGTTACGGTCGCCGACCCAGGCGTTTGACCTCCCCCGCCCGCTATGGTATCCTCAGCAATCGGGGCCCGCTTGGGCCTCGAAATTTTCGTGCGCCGCAGAGCGGTGCCGGCCGTAAAGGGGGGTTGTAAATAATGGAAGTACGCGTTGCTCCTGGAGAGTCGATTGAGAGCGCGCTGCGCCGTTTCAAGAAAGCCACCCAAAAGGCCGGCGTCTTGGCGGAAGCGCGCAAGCACGAGCACTACGAGAAACCGAGCGTTCGCCGCAAGAAGAAGTCCGCGGCGGCTCGCAAGCGCCGCGCCTAGATGGCCGCGCTCAAAGACCGCATCGCCACCGATCTCAAGGAGGCGATGAAGGCACGGGATCAACTTCGGGTCGACACGTTACGGTCGGCCCTTTCCGGTTTTACGTACAAACGCACCGAAGCGGGCGTCGAGCTCAGCGATGCGGACGAATTGGACGTCGTTCGCAAGCAAGTCAAGCAGCGAAACGACTCGGCGTCGGAGTTCGAAAAGGCCGGCCGTCAGGAACTGGCCGACAAAGAGAAGCGCGAGCGCGATATTTTGATGGCTTACCTGCCCGCACAGAAGTCGGCCGATGAAGTGCGCGCGATGGTCAAAGCGATCATCGCGGAACTGCCCGAAGGCGGGCGCAACCAGGGCGCCGTGATGAAGGCCGCCATGCCGCAGCTCAAGGGTCTTGCCGACGGCAATCTGGTCCGCCAGATCGTCACCGAAGAACTCGCATCCTAGACTTCCAAAACGCCTCTTGATTTCACGCCGATTCTAGGCGCCGCATGGCCTGGGGAGCGGTTGAGATCATAGGCGTTTTCGTAACTTTATTGAAGCGAGCGGGTAGCTCGTATCATGGAATTGGTTCACGCGCTCAACACGCCGCTGGTCAGCGCGGTCCTGCTTACGGTGGGGCTTCTTGGCATGCTGCTGGAGATGCAGACCCTCCACGGTGTCGCGGGCTTGTTGGGCCTGAGCGCCCTCGGCCTGTTCTTCGGCGCGCACGTAGCGGACGGCCAAGCAAATATCCTGGTCATCATCCTGGCCATCATTGGCCTTGCCGGCATCCTCTGGGAATTGCACGTCGTACCGGGTCATGGCGCGCCCGGTGTTTTGGGCGGCGCCGTGCTGCTGCTTTCGGTGCTGCTCGCGTTCGGCACGCCCATGATTTTCGTGGCGATGCAAACCGTTGCGAGCGCCATCGTGCTCACGGTGATTCTGTTCTACGTCGCGACGCGCATATTTCCGGAAAACGCGTGGATCAAGAAACTCACGTTCGCCGGTGCGCAGGGCGCCGATTACGTCACCAGTTCCGATTTCTCGTCGCTGCTCGGCAAGAGCGGCGTGGCCGCTTCGTATCTTCGCCCGTCGGGCGTTGCGCTTGTCGACGGCGAGCGCGTGGACGTGCTCACGCAAGGCGAATTTATTCACGAAGGAACCCCCGTTCGTATTACGCGCGTAGAGGGAGCGCGCATTTTCGTGGAGCCGATCGAGCTTCCGAGCTACAAGGAGTAGTACCGTGGTTGCAGCCAGCGCGGCGATTATTTTTTTCGTCGTCATCATCGCGTTCTTTTTATTTTTGTATTACGTTCCGGTCGGTCTATGGTTCACGTCGATCGCGTCGGGCGTTCCGGTTTCCATTGGATCGCTCATCGGCATGCGGTTCCGCCGCGTTCCGCCCAGCCTGATCGTCAACACGCTTATCACCGCGCGCAAAGCCGGTCTCTCGCTCACCGGCGATCAGTTGCAGTCGCACTTCATGGCGGGCGGTAACGTGGAGAACGTCGTGCGCGCGATGATCGCGGCGCAGCGCGCGCAAATTCCGCTGGACTGGCAGCGCGCCGCGGCCATCGACCTCGCCGGGCGCAACGTCTTGGAAGCGCTGCAGACCTCCGTCAACCCGAAAGTCATCGAAACACCGATCTTCCAAGGCGTCGCGCAGAACGGCATTCAGCTCAACGTGAAAGCGCGAATCACCGTGCGAAGCAATCTGGATCGCTACGTCGGCGGCGCGGGCGAACCGACGATCATCGCGCGCGTCGGCGAAGGCGTTGTTTCCGCGGTCGGCGCTGCCGTCGATCATAAGGAAGTACTCGAGTATCCGGATCGCATTTCCAAGACGGTGCTCGCCAAGGGTCTGGACGCCGGAACGGCGTTCGAGATCGTCTCCATCGACATCGCCGACGTCGACGTCGGCAAGAACATCGGCGCGGAACTGCAGATGTCGCAGGCCGAGGCCGATCGCCGCATCGCGCAAGCCAAGGCGTCCGAACGGCAATATGCGGCCATGGCGGCGGAGCAAGAAATGAAGGCCGAGACGCAGCGCATGCGCGCGAAAGTCGTCGAAGCCGAAGCGCAGGTGCCCCAGGCGATTTCCGAAGCGTTTCGCAGCGGCAATCTCGGCGTGATGGACTACTACCGCATGAAGAACATTCAGGCCGATTCGGATATGCGCGGCGCCATTTCGACGAGCGTGGGAACGTCCGCGGACAACGGGTCGACCCCCGCGCCGCTGGCGTCACCCGCCCCGAAGGGTCAATGATCCGTGGACGACGGCACCGAAGCGCAAAGCAGTGGGCCCTCGGGGCAAGCGGCGGCACCGGCCGCCCCCCGAACCGCGGCTAGACCGTTGCAAGGCATGTTCGAACATGGGAATACGCTTTTGCGAGCGGTCGTAGCGAGCGAGGTACTCGGTCCGCCGGCTGCACTGCGGGAGAACCATCTCTGGATTCAACAACCGAACGAACCGTCGACCTAAGCCCTCTACACGATCACTTTCGGCTGTTCGGAAAGTTCGATCAGAATCTCTCAGCGCTCGAAGACCAACTCTCGGTCGCCTTACGAATCGAGGGGAATACGCTCGTCCTCGCGGGCGAGCGTACGGCCGTGGCGCAAGCGTATGACGTGGTGCAGCGGATGCTGGACGCGGCGGTGAGCGGCGCGCAAGTGACGCCCGATGATGTCGCGCTCGCGACGTCGGACGTGCTGCGAGGACGTTCGGAAACCGCGCTGCCGGAAACGCTGTACCGCTCGCACCGCGGCAAGGAAATCCGCCCGAAAACCGCCGGGCAGCGCGCGTTCGTCGATGCGATCGAGCGCAACACGCTCACGTTCGGCATCGGTCCCGCAGGAACGGGCAAAACGTTCTTGGCCGTCGTGATGGCGGTGCGCGCGTTGCGTAACCGCGAAGTGGCACGCGTGATTCTTTCGCGACCTGCGGTCGAGGCGGGCGAGAAGCTTGGATTTCTTCCCGGCGATCTGAAAGAAAAAGTCGATCCGTATTTGCGTCCGCTCTACGATTCGCTGGGCGAGCTGCTCGACGGCACGGTAGTAGAACGCTATTTGGAGCGCGGCATCATCGAAGTCGCTCCGCTCGCGTATATGCGCGGGCGCACGCTTTCGGACGCGTTCGTGATCTTGGACGAAGCGCAGAACGCCACGCGCGATCAATTGAAGATGTTCCTCACGCGTCTGGGCTCCGGTTCGAAGATGATCGTCAACGGCGACGTGACGCAAGTCGATCTGCCGGGCGGCGCGAAGAGCGGCTTGACGGAAGTGCCTCGACGCTTTGCCGGTATCGACGACATCGGCATCGTCGAACTGAACGAAACCGACGTCGTGCGGCATCCGCTGGTTTCGAAAATCATCCGCGCGTACGCCGAATGATCCATTTTCGCAACGCCGTAAAAAATAGCGGCGTCGACACGCGCCGGCTCAAAGCCGTTGCAAAGGCATTGCTGCAAGCGGTCGACGAGGGTGACTCGTCGCTTTCGCTATCACTCGTGGACGATCGGGAGATTCAGGTGCTCAACTGCGAGCACCGCGGCAAAGATAAGCCGACCGACGTTCTCAGTTTCCCGCTCTATGAAGATGCTGACGACCCCGCTCGTCCTGCTGAGCCGCTCGAACCGCACGCACCGGAACGTCTCCTCGGCGACGTCGTGATCAGCGTCGACACCGCCCGCAGGCAAGCCGCGGAGTACGATGCGCCGCTGCAGAACGAAGTATACCGCCTGCTCATTCACGGGATCTTACACGTGCTGGGGCACGATCACGAGCAGCCGGAAGAGCGCGCCGCCATGGAGGCCGAAGAACGCCGTCTGGCAGCAGTCATCGACATGCCATGGCCCTATGATTGATATGCACGAACACAAACCGCGAGAGGCGCATTCCGAACGCGATTACGTACGCATCACCGAAACGAAGTTTTGGAGTTCGTTCCACTACGCGTTTTCCGGCATTCTGTATGCGGTACGCACCCAACCCAACATGCGCGTCCATTTGGTTATTGCGGCGCTCGTGCTCGTTGCCACGCTGCTTCTGCGGCTGGAACGCATCTACGTCATCGCGATCATCATCACGATCGTCATCGTGCTCGCGCTCGAACTGATGAATACGGCCATCGAGGCGGTGGTCGATCTGCTCACCGTCGCACATCATCCGCTCGCCAAGACGGCAAAAGATGCCGCGGCCGGCGCGGTGCTCGTGGCGACCATCGGCGCGGTGGTCGTCGGCTACCTCGCGTTCTATCAGGGCATTCAGCAAGGCGGAACGCGCGTGTACGACGCGGTCGCGCAGGTACCCGCGAACGTCATTCTCATCGCGCTGGCGCTGGCGGCCATCGGCACGCTATTTGCCAAGGCGTGGGCCGGGCGCGGCTCGCCCCTGCAAGGCGGCGCCGTTTCGGGGCATGCCGCGCTCGCATTCGCGGCCTCGACGGGCCTGGCGCTGTTCTATCAACGCCCCTTAGTGGCCGTGCTTGCCTATTTCGTCGCGTTTCTGGTCGCCCAAAGCCGGGTGGAGGCGCGCATTCACTCGGCCTTCGAGGTGACCTGGGGAGCGATTTTGGGCACCCTGGTGGCCCTGGCGGTATTCCTCTTGGTGCGCCCGCACCTTGTGTTATAATGCGGACTGCATATCTTGGAACCACTAAGTAGTCAGACCGCCGCACACGCCATCCCCTGGTACGAAATCGCCGCGCTGGTGGTGCTCGTGCTGCTGGCGGCCTTCTTCGCAGCCTCCGAGGCAGCCCTGGTCGGGGTGTCCCGCCTGCGCGCCCGCGCCATGATGGAACGCGGCGTGCGCCGGGCCAATGCCGTGCTGCGCCTGGTCGAGAACAAGAACCGCTTTCTCACCTCGATCCTCATCGGCAACACGATCGTGCTGCTGATTGCCGATTCGCTCGCGACGTACGTGTTTATCGACGCCGGCATTCCCAACGGTGCCATCATTTCCACCGTCGTCATGACGTTCGTGCTGCTGCTCTTCGGCGAGATCATTCCGAAGACGGTCGCGGTGTCCGACAACGAACGATGGGCCCTGCGTTTGGCGCCGACGATGCGGCGCGCGGCCTTGGTTCTCACACCGCTGGTGTATCTTTTCCAAACGCTCACGAATCTGATTCTGCGGCCGCTCGGGATTAAACACGCGCACCAGATATTCGTAACGGAAGAAGACATCCGCGCGATCGTCAACGTGGGCGCGGAGCAGAACGTGCTCGAAGAACGAGAGCGCGAGATGATCCACTCGGTCATCGAATTCGGCGACACCATCGTGCGTGAAGTCATGACGCCGCGGCCGAACGTCGTCGCGGTGTCGATTGACGATTCGCCGCGCCGCGCACTCGACATCGTCATCGCCGAAGGGTACTCCAAGTTGCCCGTGTATCACGAATCGAAAGACGACATCGTCGGCATGGTGCACGATCGCGAACTCCTGATCAGCCTTGCGAACGGCTCCATCAGTTCCACGCCGCTGCGCCAGTTGATGCGCCCGGTCGTCCACGTTCCGGAGAACAAGAAAATCGCCGAATTGCTGCGCGAGATGCAGCGAGACAAGTTCACCATGGCGATCGTCGTGGACGAATACGGCGGCACCGCGGGTCTCGTGACGATGGAAGATTTGCTCGAAGAGATCGTGGGCGAGATTCGCGACGAGCACGACGAAGAGGAAGAAGAGCCCGTCCGGATGGTGAACGATCAGGAAGCCGTCGTCGATTCGGGCGTGAACATCGAAGACGTGAACGCGAAACTCGGCACGCATCTTCCGCACGAGGAGTTCGAAACGATTGGCGGCTACACCGTCGGTCTTTTTGGACGGCTGCCCAGCGAAGGCGAAGAGGTAGAAGCCGACGAGCATACGCGGTTGAAAGTCGACCGCATGCGCGGGCGGCGCATCATGGCGGTGCGCGTGTTCAGCAACGGCAAACTCGGATCGCAAAACGGCGCGCATACGGAAGTGGACGAAGATGAAGGCTGAAGAATTGATGGCGCGCGCAATTTCCATGCGCGAGCACGCCTATGCGCCGTATTCGAAATTTTCCGTCGGCGCGGCGCTACTCACGGAGGACGGTACGGTGTTCGGCGGCGTCAACGTCGAGAACGCGAGCTACGGGCTCGCGATCTGCGCCGAACGCACGGCCGCGGTTGCCGCAGTCGCTGCCGGCCATCAGCAGTTTCGCGCGATCGCGATTGCCGGTCCGCAATCCACGCTGACCGCTCCGTGCGGAGCATGCCGGCAGTTTCTCAACGAGTTCAATCCGGCGCTCGAAGTCGCATACACGACGCCGAACGGGCTAAAGGTGACGACGCTCGACCAACTGCTCGCCGATGCATTCGGCCCGAAGTCACTCGACACGCCGGGATGAGATGCCGTGAGCGCGCCGCAGCGCTCGTATAAGACCGCCGCCGTCATTCTTCGCGGACGTACGTACGGCGAAGCGGATCGCATTCTCACGCTGTACACGGCCGAGCGCGGAAAACTCGATGCAATAGCAAAGGGCTCACGGCGCACGAAAAGCCACCTCGCCGGGCGTTTGGAATTCGGTGACGAAGTGCTGCTGGGATTGCATCGCGGGCGTAATCTCGACGTCGTCGTATCCGCGGACATCATCGAATCGCACTGGCCGCATTTGGTTGCGCCGGAACAGTTCGCGGCCGCGAATATGATTATCGAACTCATCGACGCGTTTTGCGAACCGGATCTGCCGCAGCCGGAGATCTACACGCTGCTTACGGCAGTACTTCGCGCGGTTGGACAAAACGATGCGCCGCTCTCACTGCTCCCGCGCTTTTCCATGCGGTTGCTCGACGCGCTCGGACTCGCACCACCCGTTGACGCGTGCGTGCATTGCGGTGCGCCGCTCCAGGGGCATACCGCGTGGCTGGACGCGGAGCAGGGCGGTTTCGGCTGCGAGTCATGCCGCGTTGCATGGCGTGAGGTTTTTACGCTCGACGCAAACGACGTTCGCAATCTGCAAGCGGTTGCGGCCGCGCCGGGCGGACCAGTGACGCCCGCGCTTTATGCGACCAAACGCGTAGCGCAGGCAATCGAAACCCTGGTCAATCACCACCTGGGACGCCGTCCAAAGGCGGGAGTGCACGCGCTGGAGTTCGTAAGGGGCGCCTAGCATGTCATTGTTGGCCCTGGAC
>JBKPMZ010000089.1:0-6761 GCA_046732415.1 Vulcanimicrobiota bacterium | reverse complement strand
GCCGGGGATAGCCCGGAAACGAACGACAAACTTGTGCCGGGCAAGTACGCCTGCTATGCAGATGGACAATACACGTTCATGGACGTTTATATAACGGGCGGGAACGGTACCTCGGGAACGTACAGCTCGGCCGGTTCGAGCGGATCGTTTCGCGTGCAGTACCCGTCCCGGCAGATCGTTTTTAGTGGCGGATCGCTGCAGCGGTATCGCGCCAAATTACTCGCCGGCCCAAGCATCGGGCTGAATTCGAACGGCGATAGTTTTTATGGCACGACGTGCGACCTCGCTCGCACCAGCAAGCGCGCTCCCGCACCGGCAACGCGTACTGCACGCCCGCCGGTCGCTTCTACGCGCGCAGCCGCACCGGCGCGCGCGAACGGCTCTGTCCGTGCAAACAATAGCCTCTTGCCAATCACCGAACCCGGATCGCGTACGATAAATCCGGACGGCGAGGCGCCGCGCTTTAAAGTCGGTGACAAGGTGCAGGTCAACCCGTTTTCGACGACCGGCGCAGCGCAAATAACGTGGTATCCGGCGATCGTTACGAAACTGATCGTGCTGCCCTCAGGCGAGCTCGCCGGCTACATCGTGCAGATCCGCACTCCGAACGGACCCGGCTCGACGTACCACGTGCCTACGAATAATAACCACATCCGGATCCCGCACTAGACGAATGCGTCAGCAGCGGATATGAAAGAACGGCCGCACCGTCGGGGCGGCCGTTCTTTATGGCTCACGCCTCCAGCACTGCTGCTAGAGGAACGCCGGCCATCTGAGGGACGCCGCCACATTACGCGACGTCGGTTTAAATCTATGATCCGAAGTGTGACCAATCCGTGACCATTTCGACTCGCAGAAAAGAAAAACGCCCGATAAATCGGGCGAATTATGGTAGCGCCAACGGGAATCGAACCCGTCTTTCCGCCTTGAAAGGGCGATGTCCTAACCGATAGACGATGGCGCCATGCAAAGCCTAATTCAACACGGGATTAAGGGGGCTGTCAACCACTTCCCCCGGCTGCACCCCCGGCATGAACGCCTCCCAGTCGGCATAGTGCTGCTTGCGGGCCGGTTCGGTGAGGCGTATGCCGTCGGCCATGTAGATGACGGTCATCACCGCCCTCGCCCGGTCCGACGCGTTGGCACCGGTATGGTGAAAGGTCCAGCCGGAGTGGAAACTGACCTCGCCGAGCGCGTACGGCTCGTTTACCTCGCGGAACCGCCCCGACTCCAGCGCCTGGCGCAGGCTGCGTTCGCTCTCGTCCGAGATCGCCAGGTCCCGGCCGAACTGCATGCGGTGGCTGCCCGCCGCGAACGCGAGCGGCCCCATCTCCAGCGGCGTCTCCTGTAGCGGCACCCACGCGGTCACGGTCTTGTCGCTGTCGAGCGGCCAGTAGAACTGGTCCGCATGCCACGGCGTAATGCCCCCGCCCGGCTCTTTGTAGAGCGCTTGGTCGTGATACAGCCGCACGCGCTGCACGCCGAGCAGCTGCGCCGCAATCTTCGCTAAGCGCTTCTCATGCACGAAGCGGCGCGCGACGTCGTTTGTACGCCACAGGTTCGTAATCTGCAGAAACGCCTTACCATACGTATCGCGCTGCTCCAGCGGTGCGCTGTTCGTATTGCGGCGCACGACTTCCGATGAGATGTGCTCGCGATAAAAGGCGAGTTCTTGTGCGGTGAACACGCCTTTGATCTTCACGAACCCGTCGCGTTCGTACGCTTGCGTTATCTGCCGATCGGTGCTTGCGGAGCGATGAACTGTTTCGATTGTCTTCCCTTCGCCGGCGAAGACGGCGTCACGTGCGTCGTCATCACCGTGTGTTTGGTGGTGCCGATCGTCAGCGTGCCCGTACCGTTCTTCTTCGTGCGATCCCATTGCACGACAACTACGTTCGCGTGCCCGCGCAGGTCCTTCGTGATGTCCAAGCCTTTGTTCGGCCACGAGATGACGCCCACGGGCCGTCCGTTGGCCCAAATCGAGAAGCTTACGCCGTGCGTCTTGCCGTCGGTTTTCGCAAAATATTTGTCGCCCGGGCCGGTTGTGAGTGCTTGATCCGGCGGCGCGGTCGAATTGGCTTGCGCGGCCGATGTGGCGCTCGGCGGCGGCGTCTGTCCCGCGGTGCTGCGCGTACTGGGATGACAGCCCGAAATGGCGGCCGCACAAATACAGACGCCCAGCGCGCGGAGAATGACGGTTCCTTGCATGCTTGCGTCATTCCACCGCCCGCCGAGCGTCAAACGCGTGATGGTGGGCCCGGTAGGATTCGAACCTACGCGCAACCAGTTATGAGCCGGCCGCTCTACCGCTGAGCTACGGGCCCCCGGCCGGGGCCCATTCGCTCAGAGTGTGCGTGCGGCCTACTGCACCGGGCGCTGACGAACGGTTTGCGAACGCGGTGCCAGCGGGCCGCCGGTCACGCGAAGTTCGAACCGATTGCGCGCGAGCGCGCGCAGACGAACCAGCGTGCCGGTCGTCAGACGCATTGCGCGAATTGCGGTTGAGGGCATGCGAAGGCCCGCCGTCAATCCGGTTCGCGTACGAAGCATCAGCGTGCCGCGATCGATGCCGGTAACGACATCCGTGCCGACGATCGCGCGCAACGTGCCACCCTCCGGGAGCGCGCGTATTTGTGCGGGCGGCATCGTGAACGGAGTCATGCGGTTTTGAATGAATTGCGTGTTCAGCGGACGATTGAGCGTACGTGCGCGGAGTACCAAGCGCGCTCTGGCGCTCGCACTTTGCGCATGAACGGGCATGGCGCTCCCCGCGAGTGACGCGCCCAACAATCCGGCTGCAAGCAGTGCTGCAGTGTTCATCGGTTACTCTCCATGAATAGGATACGACGGTTTTCCCGCCGATTCATGAAGATTCTCTGAACGGCTACCTGCGGAACGCTTGCGCGCCCGGATAAATGGCGGCGTCACCGAGCTGCTCCTCGATCGCCATCAGCCGGTTGTATTTCGCGATGCGGTCGCTACGTGAGAGCGATCCGGTTTTAATTTGTCCGGCGCTCGTACCAACCGCAATATCGCTAATCGTCGTGTCTTCCGTTTCGCCGGAGCGATGCGACATAACCGCGGTGTAGCCGGCTTTGTGCGCCATCTCCACCGCGTCGAGCGTTTCGGTCAACGTGCCGATTTGGTTCACCTTGATGAGAATCGAGTTCGCGATTCCCTCTCGGATGCCGCGCGAGAGCCGCTGCGTATTGGTGACGAATAGATCGTCGCCGACGAGTTGACACTTTGCGCCGATGGCCGCCGTCAATTTCGCCCAGCCGTCCCAATCGTCTTCGGCCAGTCCGTCTTCAATCGAAACGATGGGGTATTTCCCGATGAGGTCGGCGTAGAACGCCACCATTTCGTCCGGGGAGAACGCGCGATCTTTCGTGAGCGGAAAGTATTTGCCGTCTTCGAAAAATTCGGTCGAGGCGGGATCGAGCGCAATCGCAATATCGGTGCCGGGTTTATAGCCGGCGCGTTCGATGGCTTTGACGATAAGATCGAGCGCTTGCGCGGGTGTGTCCAAATGCGGCGCATAGCCGCCTTCGTCACCAACCGTCGTGGGTTGTTGCTGCTCGTGCAGCAGTTTGCCGAGCGCGTGAAACACTTCGGCGCCATAACGCACGGCTTCGCGCAGCGAGGGCGCGCCCAGCGGCACGATCATGCATTCCTGAAATTGCAGCGCGCCTTCGGCATGTTTGCCGCCGTTGATGACGTTCATCATCGGCACGGGAAGCGTTGCGGCCGACGGACCGCCCAAATAACGGAACAGCGGCAGCGATAAACTGCTCGCGGCCGCGCGCGCGGTTGCGAGCGACACGCCGAGAATGGCGTTCGCGCCCGCTTTACTTTTGTTCGGCGTTCCATCGCTTTCGATCAGGCGCTGATCGATTTCGCGCTGTGCGGTCGCGTCGAGTCCTTCGACGGCTGATGCCAGCACGTCGTTGACCTCCGCAACCGCTTTGAGCACGCCTTTGCCGTTGTAGCGTTTGGAATCGCCGTCGCGCAGTTCGACGGCTTCGTATGCGCCGGTCGACGCGCCCGAGGGAACCATTGCTTCCTCCACGGATCCGAAACTGGTTGCGACGCTTACCGCAACCGTCGGATTGCCGCGTGAATCGAGCACTTCCCGCGCGTGCACGCCTTCAATGAGCGGCCGTCCGCCGCCCCGCAATGATTCGAGCGACATCGTTTACTTCTCCAGTATCCAGCGCTCGAGATCGTGTTTGCGCGTTACGTAGTCCTTGGGCTCGAAGAAAATCGCCAGTTCCCGTTCCGCGCTCTCGTGCGAGTCGCTGCCGTGGACCAGATTGCGTCCGATCGTCGAAGCGAAGTCGGCGCGAATCGAACCGGGTGCGGCATTTAGCGGATTGGTCGCGCCCATGAGTTGGCGGCAGCCCGCGATCGCCTCGTCGCCTTCGACGCACATCGCCACGAGGGGGCCGCTGGTGATGAAGTCGACCAGACCTTGGAAGAACGGTTTGCCTTCGTGCTCGCCGTAGTGCCGGCGCGCGCGTTCGCCGTCGAGCTGCATCAGTTTCATCGCGACGATCAGATAGCCGCGGCGCTCGATGCGGGAGATGATTTCGCCCGTGAGACCGCGCGAGACGGCATCGGGTTTGCAGAGGATCAATGTACGTTGGATTGCCATAACCGCCGGGAAATACGGGCCGCGGGCGATGCAGGCCTGCACCTCGAAGCAAGCGTTCGTGGGGCGGTTCGAACGCATTTCTCGCGTTGCCGTAACGGGCAGTACCAACGACGACATGGCGCGCATCCTCGGCGAAGCGCACGCGTGCGGTCTGACGATTGTCGCAGATTATCAGGAGCGTGGCGCCGGGCGGAAAGGCCGCTCGTGGCTCGCACCGGCCGGCAGCGCGCTGCTGTGCACCATCGGCCTTCCGGATCCGCTGCCGGCGTCGGATCTGTGGGTCGTGCCGTTCTGGATCGCGCTTGCGGTTCGCAGCGCCATCGCACAGTTCGGGATCGGCGTCACGCTGCAGTGGCCGAACGACGTGTTGATGCACGAACGTAAAGTCGCCGGTATCTTGTGCGTGTCGCGCGTGACCGGCGAGTACGCGTGGGCCGGCTGCGGCATCGGTGCGAACGTGCGCCGGCCGCAAGATCCGCAGGCGATCTCCGACATCGTCCCGCCGCCCGCATATCTTTCGGACGAAGCACCGGCGATCGATCGCGACGCGTTGCTGGACGTACTGCTGCGCAGTGCCGACGAGCGGTACGACGAGCTGTACGCACCGCAGCGCGTCGTACATGAATGGGAAAATGCGGCGCATCTACCGGGCGCGCGCTACCGCATTCTGCTCGACGGTGAAAAGCAGCCCTTTGAAGCGACAGCGCTCCGCCTGTCGACCGGCGGAGCGCTGCTCGTTGATCACGACGGCGCGCAGCGGGAGATTACACTCGCCGATGCACGCATTTTGCGAGCGTAGCCCTACTTCACTACGCCGCCCAAGGCGATGTTGGCCGTTTTTAGTGCGGTAACGGCCACACCTTCGGATCCGCCGTCGATGCTCAAACAGAGGTTGGACGCCGAACTCACGTTCGACGGTTTTGGAATCATCTTCGCAGGTACGCCGGCATCTTTGAGCGCCTTGGTGGCGATCATCGTATCGGCGTTACTCGAGAAGAATAGAATTACGTCAGCCACGATGCACCACTACTTTGAATCGCCGTGAACCAATTGATCCAAACCGGAGGCTACCTCGGTGAGTTCCGCGACCCGCGTCACGGCTTGCTGTAAACGGTTGCTCATCTCTTGCGAGAGCGTGTCGATGACGATCATGTCGCCCTCCAGTTCCTCGTTGACGGATTTGAGTTCCGCCACTTTGTCGCTGCTTTGGCCTTGCGAAATGTCCGCTATGAGTTGGCCGGCGCGTTCCACCGCCGCCTTCGTTGCCGCGACATGGTCGCCGGACACCTCGCCGCCGACGATCGTCACGCCGAGTTCCTTTGCCGCAGAGCTGACTTGTTCGCTGCGCTTGGCGATGGCGTTGGAGATCCGCTGCACGAACGGCACCGCGACGACGAGCGCGATGACCATGGCCAGCAAGCCCCACAGCACGAACACTTCGGTCATGTGGTTGATGATGCCGGTAATTTGTGCGAGCGGAACGCCGTACCAGCGCGCGCCGATGACGGTGTTCTGATCGTCGGTAATCGGATCGAGGCGGGCCAGATATTGCGTGCCGCCTTCGGAATCCGTGCCGACCCATGCCGTACCGCTCGAAAGTTTTTGCGCGTTGTACTGCCCCACTTGCGTATCGATGACGCGCGTGCCGTCGGGCTCGCTGATCGTGCTCGAGATAATGGCATCGCCGTCCAGCACCGCGGTTTGTCCGCCGAGCGCATGCGTGCTCTGGTCGACCAAATCGTAGAAGTGGTTCATCAGCACGCCGCCGTAAATCGCGCCGAGCGTGCGTTCGTTGGCATCGCTCATCGGTGCGGACGCGATAATCGCCAGCCCCTTGTTGACGTGCTCGACCACCTTATCGCCCTGTTTGACGTCGGCTTCCGTCTGCGGCAACAGCCCTTCGCCTTGCAGTTCCTGCGTCGGCATGATGACCGCGCTGCTCACCGTTTCGCCCGTGAGCGCGCGCTGCACGTACTTGTTCTGCGCGAGCGATCCGCCGCTGCCGCCGTTCGCACGGGCAACAACTTTGCCGTTGTCGTCCACGATGCTCAAGAACGAGAGGCCCGACGTGCGCGCAATGTTCGAAAGTTGATCCTGCAGCGCTTTG
>JBKPMZ010000088.1:0-5706 GCA_046732415.1 Vulcanimicrobiota bacterium | reverse complement strand
CCCCGGGGGCGCCGCATCACTTATATCTTACTTGTACCGGTAGGTTATTCGCCCGTGCGTCAAATCGTAGGGCGAGAGTTCTACCAGGACTCGGTCGCCGGGTAGGATACGGATGTAGTGCATCCGGATCTTGCCCGACACATGGGCTAACACTCTATGGCCGTTTGCGAGTTCCACCCGGAACATGGCGTTCGGCAGCGGTTCGACTATCGTGCCCTCGACTTCGATCGCTTCTTCCTTAGGCGTCGCACTTTGCGCCGCTTTCTCGGCTTTTCTGCGCGCGCGGTCTGGGCGGCCTCCGCCGCGTCTGCCGCGCGCCATTTATTGCACCTCGTTCATGCAGCCATTTCTTCCTTCGGACGGTATTTGGCGACGTCGGGGTGCTCGCCGATGTCGCGCAGGGTCAAAATTTTCGGTCCGTCGTCTGTAATGGCGATGGTATGCTCGAAGTGCGCTGCGAGTTTACCATCTGCCGTGACGACTGTCCAGCCATCCTGCAAAGTTTCCACCGAGTAATGGCCTTCGGTGATCATGGGCTCGATTGCCAGAACCAGCCCGGGACGCAATTCCAGCCCAGCCCCGGCGCGGCCGTAGTTGGGGACCTGGGGCTCCTCGTGCATCTTGGTGCCGATACCGTGCCCGACCAGTTCCCGCACCACGCCATAGCCGTGCGATTCAGCGTGATGCTGCACGGCATGGCCGATATCGCCCAGGTGCTTGCCCTTCGTCATCTGCGCGATGCCGATCATCAAGCATTCTTGCGTGACACGCATCAGACGCTCGGCCTCCTCGCTTACCGTGCCGACTGGTACGGTAACGGCGGAATCGCTGACGTACCCGTCGAGCGTCGTGCCGATGTCGATGGAGAGCAGGTCGCCTTCCTGCAGCGCGTAGTCACCCGGAATGCCGTGCACGACTTCGTCGTTCGTGGACGTGCAGATGCTGCACGGATAGCCGTGATAGCCTTTGAACGTCGGAACACCGCCCATCGAACGAATGCCTTGCTCGGCAAGATCGTCCAACTCGCGCGTGGTTACGCCCGGCTTGACCGCACGCATCAGATCGCCGAGCACCTTCGCGGTCACTTTGCCGCTGCGGCGCATCTTTTCGATTTCACGGGGCGACTTGATGGTAATCACCGTGCCGCGCGCTCCGCATCCACTTTTGAGACGAGATCGCGCGTGACGTCGTCGACCGACGCCAGCGCGTTCACTTCCACCAGTTTTCCGCCGGCGCGATAGTAGTCGACCAGCGGCGCAGTCTGGCGTTCGTACACGTCGAGGCGCTTGGTCACCGTTTCCGGTTTGTCGTCCTCACGCTGGACGAGCGGGCCGCCGTCTTCATCGTCGACGCCGGCGACGCGCGGCGGATTGGTGATAGTGTTGTACGACCGCCCGGTACGCGGGTTCGTCCAACGCGCCGTGAGGCGCGTGAACAACGAGTCGCGATCCGCGTTGAACAGCACGACCGCATCGAGCGGGGTCTTCTGCTGTTCGAGCAGCGCGTCGAACGCTTCGGCTTGCGCGACGGTGCGCGGAAAGCCGTCCATGATGAACCCGCCGTCGAGCTTGCGCAGTTCGGCCTCGATCATCTTGATGATCACTTCGTCGGGGACGAGCGCACCGCTGGTCATGTAGCTCTCGGCGAGTTTGCCGAGCTCCGTGCCCTTGCTGCGGTTCTCGCGCAGGATGTCGCCCGTCGAGATTTGCTGTGCGCCGAAGCGCTGCTGCAAAATCTGCGCCTGCGTCCCTTTGCCCGCGCCCGGCGGCCCGAGGAAGATCAAACGCATTAGCGTTTTATGAATCCTCGGTAGTCGCGCATCGCGAGCCGCGCTTCAATCTGCGTGATCGTGTCGAGCGCGACGCCGACGACGATAAGCAGCGAAGTCGAGCCCAAGTAGAACGTCGTGACGGACAGGCCGCGCTGCAGCGCGCCGGGCAATACCGCCAGCAAGCCGAGATAAATCGCGGCCGCGGTGGTGATGCGCAGCAGAATGCGGTTGATGTAGTCGACCGTCGGCTGACCCGGGCGGATGCCCGGAATGAACGAGCCGCTCTTCTTGAGGTTGTCCGCGATGTCTTTGGTGTTGATGACGACCGCGCTATAGAAGAACGTGAACACGACGACCAGGAAGAAATACACCAGGTTGTACAGCCACGAGTTCGGGCTGAAGTTCACGTTCACCCACGCTGCGATATTCGCCCAAATGCCGGTGCCGCCGGCCTTGTTGAACCACGACAACGCCTGCTGCGGCAGCAGCAGAATCGAAATCGCGAAGATGATCGAGATGACGCCGGCGTTGTTCAGACGCAGCGGAATGTACGTGGAGCGCCCCGCGAACATCTTGCGTCCGACCACGCGGCGCGCTTGCTGTACGGGCACGCGGCGCTGACCTTGATACAGGAAGACGATCGAGATGATTACGGCGATCGCGATCACGATGTAGAGGATCAGATTCAGCAGCGACTCGCCGCCCTTGGACGTGGAGGCATACGTCTGGGAAACGTATTGCGGGTAGCGCAGCACGATGCCGATGAAGATGATCAAGGAAACGCCGTTGCCGATGCCCTTGTCCGTAATCTGCTCGCCCAGCCACATGAGGAAGAGCGTGCCGCCGACCATCGCGACGATCGCGTAGAACATGAACCAGAGGGAGTTGTCGTAAAAGACGCCCGACTGACGCATGAGGTTGGCCATGAAGAACGCTTGCAGCGCAGCCAGCACGATCGTGAGCCAGCGCGTGTACTGACCGATCTTCTTGCGGCCTTCCTCGCCGCCTTTCTTGGCGAGTTCTTCCAGATTCGGAAGCACGACCGTCATCAGTTGCATGATGATGGAGGCGTTGATGTACGGCGTGATGCCCATCGCGATGATGGAGAGTTTCTGCAGCGCGCCGCCCGACAGGAAGCCGAGCAGGTTGTAAAAGACGCCTTGCGAGAGCAGCTTCTGCCACACCGGTTCGTTCACGTTGGGAAGTTGCACGTGAATCATGAACACGAACACGGCGAACGCGCCAAAGACGAACAGCACCCGCTGCCGGATGTCCGGAACCAGGAGCGCTGCGCGAAGGTTATTCAGCATCGAACGTTGCGCCGGCGGCCTGCAGCGCCTCGCGCGCGCTGTTGGAGAACAGCACGTCGCGGAAGCGCAAACCCGTTGGCAGCGTCTTGCCGTTCTTGCTGCCGCCCAGAATCTTCACGCCGTCTTGCGCGTTCTTGATTTTCTTGGCGACCTTGAGCGTTTGCGGCGTCACCTCGACGGACGCATCCCAGTCGGCCAAATCGTGAAGATTGACGACCGCGTACTGCGTGCGGAAGTGACCGATGTCGCGCGCCTTCTGCGAGTAACCGCGGCGATGCGGAAGCCGGCGCTGCCAGGGCGTTTGACCGCCTTCGAACGCCGGGCCTTTGCCGCCGCCGGAACGAACCGTCTGGCCTTTACCGCCTTCACCGCCGGTCTTGACCATACCGGAACCGTGGCCGCGGCCGACACGCGTACGTTTGGGCCAGCTGCCCTTCGCGGGTTTGACCGCACCGAGCGTCAGCATGGAACCGTTGCCGCTCGCGATGTTCGCACCGCTAGCGGTTTTTGCAGTCTTCGTTTTTGAAGCGGCCTTCGTGCTGGACTTTGCGCTAGCCGTCTTCGTGGATTTTTTTGCTTCTGCCATTATGTCTCCGTTTTAAAGGCGCTCCGGCCTAGCCTGCGCGCCCCCATAAATGGGGCCCCCATTTGCCTCATGGGCCCTTATAGTGATTGCCGCCTTACGCGCTCCCCGTGGGGCCCGCCTTAGGCAGCGAATATATCGGCGACGTTCTTGCCGCGCAGCTGCGCGACTTGTTCGGCCGTCTTGAGCGTACGCAGCGCTTCAACCGTCGCGTACACCACGTTCACCGGGTTGCTCGTGCCGAGCGACTTGGTGAGGATGTCGTGAATACCGGCAAGTTCGAGCACCGCACGCATCGGGCCGCCGGCGATAACGCCGGTACCGGGCGCAGCGGGCTTGAGCAGCACGCGTGCCGCGCCGATGGAATGATTCACCAGATGCGGGATCGTCTTTTCGACCATCGGCACGGTGACCAGATTTTTCTTCGCCGCTTCGACGGCTTTGCGAATCGCTTCGGGAACTTCACCCGCTTTGCCGATGGCAAAGCCGACGCGCCCTTTGCGATCGCCGACGACGACCAGCGCGCTGAAGCTGAAGCGCTTACCGCCCTTGACGACTTTCGCCACGCGGTTCACGCGTACGACGGTCTCTTCGAATCCGGAATTGTCGCGGTCGCGACCACCACCACGGTATTGCATTAGAACTCCAGTCCCGCTTGTCGAGCTGCGTCGGCCAGCGCTTTCACGCGGCCGTGGTACTTCAAACCGCCGCGATCGAAGACGACCTGCGTGATGCCGGCCTGCTTCGCCTTGGCGGCGATTGCCGCGCCGATCTTTTCGGCGGCGGCCATGTTCGTCGTCGAATCGAGCCCGTCGGCGAGATCTTTCTCGCGCGTAGACGCCGCAACGATCGTGTGACCCTTCGCGTCGTCGACGACGGTCGCATAGGTATGATGCAACGTGCGGCGCACGAGCAGACGCGGACGCTCACTCGAACCTTCGAGTTTGCGGCGCAGCCGGCGGTGACGCTTCTGACGGCTGATGTCTTTGGAAACGTTAGGCATTACTTCTTCCCTGCCTTACCGGCCTTACCGAGCTTCTTGCGAACGATCTCGTCAGCGTAGCGGACGCCCTTGCCTTTGTACGGCTCCGGCGGACGCAGGTTGCGGATCTCCGCGGCGACTTGGCCGACCTGCTGTTTGTCGATGCCCTCAACGTGAATTTTGTTGGTGCCTTCGACCGAGAGCGTGATGCCTTGCGGCGCCTTGAAGCTGACCGGATGCGAATAGCCCAGCGTCAAGTTGATGCCGTCGCCCGATTTTGCGGCACGGTAACCGACGCCTTGAATCTCCAGGCTCTTGCGGAAACCTTTGCTCACGCCTTCGATCATATTGCTGACCAGCGTGCGCGTAAGCCCGTGCGCGGCGCGGTGCTCTTTGGCATCGCCCTTGCGGTCGACGACGACTTTGCCGTCCTCGAGCTTCACGACGACATGCTGCAGCACGTGCTGGCGCAGTTCGCCCTTGGGTCCTTTGACGTGCACTTCGCCGTCGTTGACCGTAACGTTCACGCCGCTGGGAACGGCGACCGGAAGTTTACCAATACGACTCATGATCGATTACCACACGTAGGCGAGGACTTCGCCCCCGCACCCTTCTTTTTTGGCGCGCTTGCCGGACATGATGCCGCGCGAGGTGGACATGATGACCAGGCCAAGGCCGCCGAGCACGCGCGGAATTTCCGTCTTGGTCGTGTACACGCGCAAGCCGGGACGCGAGATGCGGCGCAGTCCGGTGATGATTTTTTCTTTGTTCGGCCCGTACTTGAGTTTGATGCGAATCGTGCCTTGCGGCCCTTCGTTCACGCGCTCGAAGTCGTTGATGAAGCCTTCGTCTTTGAGAATTTGCGCCACGGCGGCTTTCATGCGCGATGCCGGAACGTCGACCACGTCGTGATTCGCCGTGTTCGCGTTGCGGATGCGGGTTAGCAGATCGGCGATGGGATCGGTGATTACAGCCATTACTCTACTCCCTCTACCACGAAGCCTTGGTCACGCCGGGAATGTTGCCCTTATGCGCGTTCTCGCGGAAGCAAATGCGGCAC
>JBKPMZ010000087.1:0-2138 GCA_046732415.1 Vulcanimicrobiota bacterium | reverse complement strand
AAGTTGGAGCATGACGAGCCAGAGCGGTCCACGCGTTTTCGAGTGTGAGGCGAATTGGCAGGACTGCTGACGGCACACGGAGTGTGCCTGCTACTTTGGGCCGTAGGGTGGGCCTGGCCCACCGGAAGCTTCGCACGATGATCGAGAGAATGTGATAGGCGGTATGCGTTGCGGAGCTGCATTCAACGGCCGCCATACGGAGTGTGCGTCGCTACTTGGGTGAAGGGCATTGGCGGCGTGTGGATTGCAACTTTGCGGATGGCACATGCACACTACCTAATACGTTGCAGTCTTGACCCCAACGGGGTCGCATTCATCAGCCCCGGGCAACGCCCGGGGAATACGGCGCCTGAGTCAGTCGTAAGCCGCAACGCGGCGCGACAAAGCGGGCGCCGAGGACGAGAAGCGTTGGTGGCAAGGCAACGGCCCGTCGACAAACAGCGCTTGGTGCGACCCCCTTGGGGCCGACAACTTGGGTTCGCGATATCGATTCCCCGGGCGTTGCCCGGGGCTGGTGAATCTTGCACCTTCGGTGCTGGTTTGGACGAAAGCGTCCCGACGTGCAGCGCCGTGGCGTTAGCCTCCGTTTTGGCAACTGAATCGACAAGGGCTTGTAGGTGGATGTAGGCGTGTCCCTCCGATAGTGCCAGAGGGACGACATGATACAGCCTGGCGGCGCGAGCCCCAGGTTACGGATGGCAATGGTTCCTTTGTCGTAAGTCCCAGCGGGACGACAGACGCGGCAGATTGCCTTTCGCCCCTGACGGGGCTATTGGGTTTAAGATACCCTGTCCTCCAGGGGCTCGCGCCGCCTGGCTATATTCTGCCGCTGCTACGCAGCTCAGAGAAAACCCTGGTTCGATCCGCGACCAACGTTGCACGCCATACGCGCCGTATTCCGTGCCAATCGCGGCCTTGGCGATGGGCGGACTGAACAGGGGACTGACGTCCCCCGCTCGCCTGGCGGCGAGCCGGCGCCTCTCGCGCCAAGCCAGCGCTGGCCTAAGCTCAGCGGCAATTGTATGCATCGGGGGCGGCGTTTTTTCACTCAGCGTCGTGCGGACGCGGGGCGCCGCTTCGGTGCAGCCCAGGTCTACGATCAACATGGCCAGCGAAGCTTCTCTGCAGTTGCCGAAACCGCCGCCTGGCGAATTGCCGAGTTGCGCCCAAGATGGCCAGCCTCCAGCAGAAAACTGGCCATCTTCAATGCGCAACGGATTCAGGCGCCAAGATGCCCCCGGTAAGCAGCGCCCAAGATGGCCAACTTGCAATGGAGAACCTGGCCATCTTCGTGCGCGAACCGGTTCAGATCCAAGCAGCATCCTGGCGAGAGCAACGAAGATGGCCAACTTCGTCTGGGAAACTTGGCGGCCCTCGCGAGCACGATCTCCTAGTCCCATCGGGACGAAACGATATAGCCAGGGGCGCGAGCCCCTGGAGGACAAAGTATCCCAAACCATTCAGCCCCGGCAGGGGCGACAGGAGCCCAGATGATTCCTGAAGTCTCGCGATTTTACCGTTAGCGTCCGGGCTATCTTGGCATTTGCGACGCCGCGAGCAGCAAGCTGCCCAAGTTGGCCAACCTAAAAGGCCAACTTGGGCATCTTGGCACAAGGCGCCCCCGCCGTCGTCAACGCCCATGTTCTCGAACCTGGCCAAACTTGAACAGGAAACTTGGCCATCTTCGTGCGCGGGATGGTTCCGGGCCGGGGCGCCGCCAGGCAAGAGTGCCGAAGTTGGCCAAGTTCGAATAAGAATGTTGGCCAACTTGGCGGCGAAGCGGGCCCGAAACGCGCCGCGCTGCGAACGGCGGCCTGGGGAAGGCCGCTCCACGGACTTGGGCAACTTCGTGCGAAGCCTGGCACTTTCGACTTCATCCTGGAATTCTCGCTGCTGGCGTGAAATAATCGTCGCATTCTGGTTCGCATCGATGAGGGAAAGTAATGCTTCGTAATATGCTCAGCGGCTTGATGTTCGGTTTTGCTTTCTGGTTCGCCTTGCCGGCGGTTTCGGCGGCCGAGACAGAATCCTTCGATGTGGTCGTCTATGGCGGCACGTCGGGCGGGGTGATGGCGGCGGTGCAGGCGGCCAAGATGGGCAAAAGCGTGGCGCTAATCGAGCCAGGCAAGCATTTGGGC
>JBKPMZ010000086.1:0-4080 GCA_046732415.1 Vulcanimicrobiota bacterium | reverse complement strand
GGTGTCGACGACGCAGGCACAAAAATGAAGGGCGGCCCAAAGGTCCAAGGTACCAACGGGCAGTTCAACGGCGGCCCATTAGCCGCTACACCCGATCAGCAAATGGATCCAACGCTCAAACCGAGCGAATTCAGCGCGCTGACGAACAGCGTCTTCGGACGTTTCTACCGCATCGTGTTCCTCGAGCAGCAAGCCATCACCAAACTCGAATCGCCGCTCGCGCAAAACGTCATACAGGTAACGCGCGCCTGCAACGGCACGCCGTAGCTACGGGAAAAACGGGTTGTGCGTTTTTTCCCAGCCGACTTTGCTCGGCGGCCCGTGCCCCGGCATGAGGACCGTGTCGTCCGGCAGCGTGAAGATTTTCGATCGCACGCTGTTCAGAATATCGCCGTAAGTACTAGCGTCGCCGTACGCGCCGCCGACGCTTCCGGCGAACAGCGTGTCGCCGGTGAACAACGTCGACTTGAATAGATACGACGACGAACCATCGGTGTGGCCCGGCGTATGGAGCATGCGAATGCGCACGTCGCCGAACTCCAGTTCCTCGCCGTCTTTCACGCGCAGCGCAGTCTCGCCCAAGCGTCCTATCGCTGCGACATCGGCGCCGTGCATCACGATCTTCGCGCGCGGAAATTGTGCCGCGACATCCTCGGTTGCATCGCAGTGATCGCGATGCTTATGCGTGATGAGGATGTACTCCAAATGGTACTGTCCGTCGCGAAGAATGCGCAGCAGGTTCGCGGGAATGCCTGCGGGATCGACCAATGCGGCACGCTTGCCGCCGTCCAGGAAGAAGATGTAGCCGTTGCTCGGGTGCGGGTCTTGCGGATGATGCCGCACGTCGGTCAAGCGCACGGGATCGGGATGCCACCGCTCTGCGGCGGCGTCGGCGAATTTGCCCGGGTCAAGGCGCAAAACCGACGCTATCGCGCGCGCTTGGTCCTCCGAAGGCACGCCGCGGCCAGCGGCCCATGCGCCGATTGCGTCGGAGGGCAAGTCCGTCGCTCGGGCAAGCGCCGCCACGCCGGTCCCGCTTCCGCGCATCGCCTTGGTAAGAATATCCGAGAATTCGTCCTCGAGCGCCATCAACGGTACCTCAAGCTGAGTTGAAACCGGAGGCGTCCGCCGGACGGTCGAAAGGGCCGGTATGGAACGCCTCATCATCATCGGATCCGGTCCCGCCGGCCTCACTGCGGCCATTTATGCCGCTCGCGCGAATCTTCATCCCCTTGTTTTGGCCGGCGGTATGTACGGTGGTCAGTTGATGCTTACGACCGAGGTGGAAAACTTCCCCGGTTTCCCCGACGGCATCATGGGCCCCGATCTGATGATCAAGTTCCGCGAACAAGCCGAGCGCTTTGGTGCGCGCATCGAGAACGTCGACGCAACCGGCGTCGATTTCAGCAAGCGGCCACTCGTCGTCCGCACACCGGACGCGGAGTACGAAGCAAGCAGCGTTATCGTTGCGACAGGGGCGAGCGCGCGCTGGCTCGGCATTCCGGGTGAAGAACGCTTACGAGGGCGCGGCATTTCGACGTGCGCGACGTGTGACGGCGCATTCTTTCGCGACCGGCACATCGTCGTCGTGGGCGGCGGCGACTCCGCGATGGAAGAAGCGTTGTTCTTGACGCGGTTCGGTCGTAAGGTCACGGTGATTCATCGCCGCGACGGCCTGCGCGCAAGCAAAATCATGGCCGATCGTGCGCTTGCCAACGACAAGATCCGGTTCATCTGGAACACGGTGGTCGAAGAGGCCATCGGCGATCCGTCGCTGCAGGTGCTGCGCCTGCATAATGTGGTAGACGGCTCGCGCTCCGATTTCGAAGCGGACGCCCTATTCATCGCCATCGGGCACGACCCCAACACGGCGATCTTCCGCGGCCACCTGGATCTCGACAAGGCGGGCTACATCGTTTCGGCCGATGGAACTTCCACCAACGTCGAAGGCGTTTTCGTCGCGGGGGACGTTCACGACATCCGTTACAAGCAAGCAATCACGGCTGCGGGGTCCGGATGCAAGGCCGCGATGGATGCGGAAAAATATCTCGAAGCCCTCGAATTCCCCGTTGAAGAAGTCATTGCTTAGGAGCCAGGTTCTCTCGTGCTGCGTTCGCTTCGTCTGTTCATCGGTATACTGATCGCCGCCGCGTGTGCGGCTGGTATCGCCATTGCCGACAGCAACACGGGTACCGTGTACGTTCATGTGCTCGACGCAAAGAGCGGTAAGCCTTCTGCAGGGTGGACGGTTCAAGTAACGGCACGGGACGGCGATTCGCAAGCGATTACGGGGTCCAGCGGAATGGTGACGTTTCTCACGGTAACGCCGGGCCTTGCGCGCGTCGACGTGCTGCAGCGCGGCGAACTGGGCGCCTGTCCCGCGATCATCATGATCTCGGCGAACGAGCAGACCATCGTGAACGTGCACGTCCGCCGCACGGGCAACCATGAAATCGCGTGCTCGCCGCGTCACGCGCAGACGATGGTGAAACCGGGCGTCATGTCCGACGTCTACGACATTTACTAAAGGCGCAACTCGTAGACGTACTCATGGGGGTCGTGGCGCTTCGCGCGCTTGAAACCGAGTGATTCCGCCAAGCGGTACGACGCCTCGTTGCGCTTGTCCATTTCCGCAAAAAACGTACGTACGGCGTACCTGTCGCGCACATAGGCGATGACGGCCTGCGTCGCTTCGCGTGCGTAACCCTTGCGCTGATGCCGCGCAAACACCATATATGCGACGTACGAAACCGCTTCATTGGGAAACACCGTCGCTTGCATGGAGGCGACAAGGTGGCCCGATAAGCGCTCTCGGCACAGCCAGTTACACCAAACCTGGCTCGTATGCGGAGAGCCGCGTTCCCATTTTTCGTAGAGGCGTTGCAAATCGCGCAGCGTCGCCGGCCGCTGAGAAGGGAAATAGCGCCAGAGGCGCTCGTCGTCGAGTTGCGGCCACACTTCATTTGCGAGCGCTGCGCGAACCGGTTCGATATCGAGCCGCGCGCTGCGTAGCGGCGCCGCGCCGTTCATTTCAGCAAATCCGCAAGCGCCGCTCCCAACTCGGGGAACGCGAACGAATAGCCCTCCGATTGCGCGCGCGCCGGAAGCACGCGCTGGCCGTCGAGCACCAGCGTTGCGCCTTCGCCGAGTGCGAGTTTGATCATGAACGGCGGGGCAGGCAACGCACACGGACGATGAAGTACTCCGGCCAGCGTTTTGACGAACTCCGCATTGCGCACGGGGTTCGGCGCGGTGGCGTTTAGCGCGCCGCCGATGCGATCGAGCGCAAGTAAAAAGATGCCCACCGCATCGTCGATGTGCACCCACGAATACCACTGCCGCCCGCTGCCGACGCGGCCGCCGGTACCGGCTTTGAAGATGGGCAGCAGTTTTGCGAGCGCGCCGCCGCTGGACGAGAGCACGAGGCCGGAGCGAACGCAGGCGACACGCATGCCGAGATCGCGCGCGCTGCCGGCAACATTTTCCCATTGCTCGCAGACGTGCGCCAAAAAATCGTTACCCGGCGGATCCGCTTCCGTAAATGTCGCGGATTCGCTCGTTCCGTAGTAGCCGACGGCAGACGCGGAGACGTAGACTGCGGGCCGGCGGTCGAGTGCTGCAAGCGTTTCAAAAAACTTCGACGGCGCGGCGGTGCGGCTTTGCAGTATTTCGTGTTTTGCGCGGCCGTTCCAGCGCTGCGCCAGCGTTTCGCCCGAGAGGTTCACGAAAGCGTCGCAGGCCGACGCGGCACGCGCCGCTTCACGTGGATCGCGCATCGACGTTTCGACGACGTCGTCTCCGCGCGAACGCAGTGCCGCGCACAAGTGTGTGCCGATGAAACCGCTCGCGCCGCTTACGCAAACTCGCATGCGCGCTTAGTGCTGGTTGTAGTCGCGTTCAGCCTTCTTGCCCAGCGCCATGAGGGGCGATTCCGTAATACCAGACGTGCTCTCGTGTCCGCGCGCCATGCGTGTTTCGATGCCGCCCGCGCGCGGAAGCAGCGCATCGGCGATCTCGAGCGCGCGCAGTGTCAGGCCAGGGGCGATACCCTCCAAAATCACCAGGGCCTTTGCCTGCAAT
>JBKPMZ010000085.1:0-14794 GCA_046732415.1 Vulcanimicrobiota bacterium | reverse complement strand
TACGCACTTCGATGGGGTGATCGGAGTACTTCACGGCGTTGCCGATGATGTTGTCCATCACACGCGTCACGTAGGAGCGATCTCCATCGATCATCGCCATCGCGCTTTCGAGATAGACGTGAAACTCGCGTTCGGATCCGTAGCGCTGCACGACGGTATTGACGATTTCCGTGACGTCGAAGGCGCTGCGCTGCAGCACGAGGCGGCGTTCTTGCGCACGCGCCAACAGAATCGCGTTGTCAGCCATCTCCGCGAGCGTGTAGCCCGAACTGCGCAGGGTGGCGAGGAGCTCGGGATCGCCGCGCCTGTGCGGAAAATCTTCAAGCAGATGCGCGGCGCCGATTACGACCGCCAGTTGAGATTTGAAGTCGTGCGCCAGCATAGCAAGCAGACGCGACCGCCAATCGCTCAAGTGCTCGACCGCCTCGCGCTCTTCGATGAGCGAAACGACCAGTTCCATCTCGCGCCGCATCGCGCGCCGTTCGAACATGAGCGTAAACGTGCCGACGAGGCCGATCCAGAACACGGCGATGAGCCCGGAGGTCACCATGACGTCGAACATCTCTCGCGACGTGCGATCGGTAAACGCCGCAGCCTGAAGATGTATCGCCCGTGAATCGGCACGCATGCCGTCGAAAATGGTTTTACCGCGTTCCTCGATCTGGAGGAGATCTCTGCGGTGCGGATTGGCGATGATCGGAACCGCCACTTGCGCGTGCCAAACATCATGCTGGTGCGCGAAGCGATGGAGCAGCGGAAGCACCTGGTACAAACCGGCGTGCGCGAATTCCCCCGGTAAGGTCGCCAGGAGCGCGCGCATGCTGGGATCAGCCTGATAGTACGGTTCGAGGAAGAGACGCTTGTTCGTGTCGGCGTAACCTCGGATGCCGGTTTCCTCGTCGAGCGCGGAACGCAGCGCACGCGCGAGGTCGAGCCGCGCGTTATCGATCGTGGTGATGCGGCTGCTGAGTTTACTGACTTCGAAGGTCGCCCATAGGCTGATAAGAGGCATTGCCACGACGATAACGAGCAAGGCCAAAATGGACCCCCGCATACTGCGGATGTGTCTGAGAGCGCCGGCCGCCTTATTCATCGCCATGGATGCGACCTAAATTTCAAACGCTCCGGCTAAAAAAGCGGACGCAAAAAGCGCCGCCCCGCGACAAATCATCTTCCCTCCTCTGTGTCGAGCATAGGGCTGAGCCGAGAAGGTTCGGTGAACGACTTATGGGCTTTCGGTCAAGTCTCTCTTATGATTCGGAGAGCGCCTGCGCCAAAGCCTTGATCGAAGCCTGCGTTTGCGACTGCGCCGTGGGCAACAAGACGTCCACGGTAATGCCGTAGCCGTCCACGGAACGCCCGTCTCCGTAGGCATCGCTGCGGCTGATCGCCACGCGAAACGGTATGCGGGAATACGGCAGCACGAAGTAGCCGGGTTGCGTGAAACCCATGACGCCGTAGGTACTTGTGCCCACGAGGACCGTTTCCGGTAACCCGGCGAGAACGTATGTCATATATTCACAGTCGCTGCCGCATCCGCCGTCGACCAGCGCGATGACGCGCGTCTGATCGCTTTGCGTGCGCCGCATCGAAAAGTGGTGCTCGCGCAATGTCCGTTCACCGGTGCTCTCGCGCGGCTGCACGCTGCAGTCGGGCGTGCCCTTCAGGGAGTCCGCGATCTGCTGGAGCACCTGCTGCAGCCCCGGCGAGACCGGCGCTTTGAGCCCGCCAATGAGCTGTTGCTGCAGCCCGAATTGCTCCGCGGTGGTAAAGCACGAGGTCGTCCCGGCCTGCGACATGCTGGAGGCGATCTCCACCGCACTTTCTGCAAACCAGTTCGTGAGGATGTCCGAGGGCGCGTTGCCGCCGTCATTGCCGCGTAAGTCGAAGATCACCAGGCGTTCCTTGCCGAGATCCGCGGCATGCGAGAGCACCGTTCTCAGTGCTTCGTTATTCGCATCGGTAAACGCCGGGAGGCGCAAATACGCGATGCCGTCGCCGAGCATCGTGTACAGCGGTTTTCGCGAGGGCGCAGGCGTTTGCGCAGCCATCGCTAGCGCAATGTCGCGCTTACCGCAGCGCACGCCGCTCGCCGTTCCGTAGCGCTTGGGATAACTGAGATACCATGCGGGCGAGAACGCGGAACCGTTCCACTGCTGCACGGCGTGGGGCTGCTGCCCCGCGTCGTGCGCGGAAAGTTTCGACGAGCGCCCGCTGGCAAAACGCAGCGCCGTGCACGCGCCTTCCGGCGCGCTCGCAAGAACGGCGCTTGCCGAACCGCTCGTGAATGCCATGAGCCCTGGCACGCCCGAATGGTTGTCGAGTTGCACGTCTTCGAGTTGCCCCCACGGCGCAAAAGCCTGCTCGAGCGTGAGCGTTTTGTTGCGGTCGCGGCCGAGCTGCACGTCCCAGCGCCGGAACATCGCATTCCAATTCCAGCCGCGCGTCGCGGCGGTGCCGTAGCCCGCATACGTTTTTTCGAGCAAGAATTTCAGCACGGGCAGATCTTTGCGCAGCGCCGCCGCGTTCACGGCGGCCTTTTTCGCGTGCAGACGTTTGTAAAAATCCGCGTACCACGCGTAGGGGACGACGAAGGAATGATTTGAGTACGGCTGCGCGTAGGGATGCGGCAGCACGATGCCGCCCGGGGGCAGTTTCACGCCGAGCGCCTTCCAGCGAGCATTCTCCGCGTTGATCTGCGCCTGTGGCACGCGAACGGAAGCCGCCGGAGCGGCCGCGAGGACGGCACATGCCAGTAGAGCCGGGACGATAAGGCGCAGAAACTTCATGGCTGCGGCGTTCGCCGCGGATTCGAGCGCAACTTTCCGATGGCCGCCGCCTATCCAACAGGCTAGGCTTGAAGCATGCTAAACGACGATTTTTGCTGGAAAGCCGTGAAAGAGCGCGATGCCGCGGCCGATGGACGCTTGTATTTCGGCGTGCTGACCACGGGCGTCTATTGCCGGCCCTCGTGTCCCGCACGCACGCCGTTGCGGCGCAACGTACGCTTTTTCAAATCACCGCAGCAGGCGGAAGCGGCCGGCCTGCGGGCGTGTAAACGCTGCCGCCCGCTCGATACGCGCGATGCCGCCGCACTGCGCGTGGAAGAGATCTGCCGCTACATCGAGGCGCACAGCGACGAACCGCTCTCGCTCGACGAACTCGCGCAGCGCGCCGGCATGAGCCGCTTCCATTTTCAACGCACGTTCAAAGCGCTGGTCGGCGTCACGCCGAAGCAATATCACGACGCGCAGCGCATGCGATCGCTCAAAATGCATCTCAAGTCGGCATCGGACGTAACGGCCGCGGTGTACGATGCCGGCTACGGTTCGTCGAGCCGCGTGTACGAACGCGCGGATACGCGCCTGGGCATGACGCCGAAAGCGTATCGCGCGGCCGGTAAGGGCGTGCGCATCACGTACGTTTCGTTTGAAACGCCGCTCGGCTTGCTGATGGCCGGCGCGACGGATCGCGGATTATGCTTCGTACAATTCGGTGATTCGCACGACGAACTGGAAGCGCAACTGCGCGCGGAGTATCCGAACGCGACGTTCGAAGCGATGCGCGAACCGCACGATCCGCACTTCACGGCGTGGGTGGAAGCGCTGCGCGCACATCTGCGAGGCGAGCAGCCGCATCTCGATTTGCCGTCCGACATTCGCGCCACGGCGTTCCAACTGCGCGTGTGGAACTATCTGCAAAGCATTCCGTATGGCGAAGTGCGATCGTACACCGAAGTCGCGCAAGGCATCGGGCAGCCGACGGCTGCGCGGGCCGTTGCACACGCATGCGCGAGCAACGTGCTGGCGATCGTCATTCCATGCCACCGCGTGATTCGCGGCAGCGGCGAACTGGGCGGCTACAAGTGGGGACTGCCGCGTAAACGCGCACTCATCGATCGGGAGCGTCAACTCAAGGTTTCGAAGCGATAAACCGTCGCCGCGCTGAATACCTCGCCCGGTCGAAGCACTGTGGCCGGGAAATTCGGATGATGCGGCGCATCAGCGAAATGCTGCGTTTCCAGTGCAACGGCACCGCGTTTGCCGGTGTAGAGCTGCAAGCCCGGCTGGGTGGTTTCGACGATGAGCCGCCGCCCTGAACGGCGGTCACGCATCTCCGCAACGCGGCGCAGGTTGCCGTCCCATCCGTCGATTGCGAAGTTTACGTCGAATTGTTCATCACCGATTGGACGCATCGCGCGAAAGTCGTGCGTCGTGCCAGCGACCGGCGCAATTTCGCCTGTAGGAATGAGTTCGGAGTCGAGCGGCGTGTAGCGCGACCCGTCGATCTGCAATTGATGATCGGCAATGCTGCCTTCACCGTTCAAGTTGAAATAGACGTGGTTCGTGAGATTGATCACCGTCGGCTTGTCGCTCGACGCGTTGTAGTCGATGCGCAGCGCACCGCCGTCGCTCCACGTGTAACGCACGCGGCATTCCAACGCCCCTGGAAAACCTTGGTCGCCGTCGGGGCTGCGCAGCACGAATTCGCCGTCCTCTTTCGTCCACTCGCGTTTCGAGAATCCGTCCGGTCCGCCGTGCAGCGTATTGCGTCCTTCGTTGGTGGGCAGCACGTACGTCGCGCCGTCGAGTTCGAAGCGGCCGCCGGCGATGCGATTCGCATAGCGGCCAATGGTTTTCCCGGCGCTGCCGCCCGCGGGCACGGTGACTTCGCCGGGATTGCCGCGTGCGTCCGGAACGATAATCGACGTAATCGCGGCTCCAAGCGTATTGAGGGTGACGCGCCCGCGGTGCGCGTTTATGACAACGAAATCAGCCATCCACGCGCACGCCGGGGTGGATCGGCGGCAGCAGTATGCGGGTATGCATGCCAAAGCCTGGAAGCGGTTCGAATTCGAGTTCGCCGCCGAGGGACTTGATAAGCCACAGCCCTCTGCCGCTCTCGGAAAAGAGCTCGGCTCGCGTCAGCGCGGCGGCATGATAACCGGGCCCGCGGTCTAGGACGTGCAGCGCGGCGCGCTCGTCGTCGCGCCATTCCAATGCGGCCTCCAGAGGGCCCGCTGCGTGTTTGACGACGTTGCTTACGAGCTCGCCGAAGATGATCTCCGCCGTCGCGCAATCGTCGTTATTTGCGCCTCTCTCACGCAACCGTTCGCAAAATTCGTGGCGCGCGCGCTGCGAACTGTTCTGGTCGTCGGGTGAGAACCTCCAGCGGTTCATTTGTTTATAATTGAGCGCCAGCACCGCGACGTCATCCGGAAGCGGTCCGCGCAGACACATGGACTTGATAAACTCCGCGGAATCGCTCGTTACCAGCACGGCATCGCTCTGGAGCGCCCGAATCAACCAGCGCTCGCCATCGATGACGTTCCGCGTTGCTTCGGTCAATCCGTCCGTGTAGAACACGAGAAGATCCGTGCCAGCGAACGGCCTTGTCACCGCTTCGGCTTTCTGGTCGTCCAGAGCGCGTAACCCGATTGGAAGCCCGCTTGCGCAAATTTGTTCGATCGCGCCGTCGCTTCGGCGCAGCATCGGCGCAGGATGTCCGGCGTTCGCGTACGTTATGGTGTTCCGGCGCGTATCCATGATCGCCAGAAATGCCGTTGCGATTGCATCCGGATACCGTTGCTGCACGATGAGTTCGGTTGCATCGAGAATGCGTACCGGATCGCTTTCGAATTTCGCCACGACGTTTACGCTGTGGCGTAGTTTCGCCATGATCGACCACGCAGGCAATCCGTGGCCGGTGACATCTCCGATGCTCACAAGTACGCGATCCGAATCCAGCGCGAACACATCGTACCAGTCGCCGCCCACTTGCTCTTCCTGCGCGGCCGGCCGGTATAGAACGCTGGTGATTGCTCCGGCAACCGGCGCCAAACTCGGCGGAAGCGCGGCTCGCTGAAGCGTCTGGGCCAAGCGCCGCTCGCGCGCGAAACTGCTGGCATACTCGAGCGCAAGCGAAGTACGCTGACAGAGCTCTCGCAGTGTTTTCAGGTCGTCGCCGTCATATCGCCGCGCAGACGAATAACACGCCAGAGCCCCGGCAGCGCCGTCTCCGAAAAAGAGCGGCGAGAGCATCCAAGCGTCTGCGTATGGCGCGTGCGCCGCGAAGGCTTGCCGCTCGCGAATCGCTTGCGCGAGCCGTTGCACTTCCTCGGATTCGAACGGAGCAAACGGCCCGCTTGACGCGACTACTTGCAACTCGTCTTCGGCGAGGACAAGCACGGCCGCACGATCGGCAAACTGCTGGACGATGACATCCAAGACTTCTGCCAACATTTGGCGTTCATCGGCGGTCGAAAAGAGCCGGTCCGTCGCCTCGCGCAGGAGGCTCGCCCGCGCTTCGACGCGGCGTTCCCGCTCCCGCAGGCGCGCGTTTTCCAGCGCCATGCTGAATTGGCGCGCGGCAACGCGCGCATAGCGAACGTCGAACTCGTCATACGGTTGCGGACGCTGCTTTTCGAGAAAGCAAAGAACGCCCGCCGCCGAGGATCCGATGAGCAGCGGGGCGGCGATTACCGACCGCGCACCACTGGCATGCAACAGACGCGCCGCACTCTCGCTGCTAAAGTGTTCGACCGGCGCACCGCGTTGGAAATAGAACTGCTGCCCCGAACGCATGGTCTCCCGAATAAAACCGTCATCTGAAGCAGCCGCGCACAGCGGCGTTTCGGCTTTCGAACGCAGCACGTCGCTCGAAGTGGCGAACAACGTCTGCTTGAGCGCGCCGGTCTCATCCGTCAAGAAGACAGCGCAAATATCGCAGAAGCCCTGCGTTGCCGCGGCCGCGACGCGCTCTGCCAAGACCCGCGTGGGCAGCGACATAGCGAGCACATCCGAAATATCGAAAAGAAACCGCGAATCGTGCCGGCGGTTTTCGACATAAGCACCGATAACGGATGGCCTTTCCAGAGAGTCCATCGTACGGTCTTGGTCATTCCCAAGCAGGCGCGTTATTAAAATGGACCAAGCTGGGAATAGGTTGGAATGCATGACAGACCCCAAGATCTGCCCGGCTGTGAATATTCTGTGGCTGAACGCCGGCCTGAGCTGCGATGGCGAATCGGTGGCACTGACGGGCGCCACCAACCCCTCCATCGAGGAACTCACCTCGGGAACGCTTCCGGGCGCGCCCAGGGCGGAATTTCACTGGCCGCTACTGGACCCCACAGGCGGCGGCGCTGCCTTTTTGGAGGCATTCTTCAAAGCCGAACGCGGGGAGCTCGACCCGTTCATCCTGGTTATCGAAGGCTCGATTCCAAATGAGTCGCTCAGCGGCGACGGCTATTTTTCGGGATTTGGGAATGAACCCGACACAAATCAACCGCGAACCGTCAACCGCTGGCTCGATCTGCTCGCACCGCAAGCGTGGGCGATCTTGGCGGTGGGTACCTGTGCCGCGTACGGCGGTATCCACGCGATGGCGGGCAACGTCACCGGCGCGATGGGCACGCTCGATTATTTGGGATGGGGCTGGAAGTCTCGTGCTGGTGTGCCGCTGGTCTGCGTGCCGGGCTGTCCGACGCAGCCGGACAACTTATCCGAAACGATCTTGTATTTGCTCTGGCAAATTGCGGGCAAAGTTCCGATGATTCCGGTCGACGATGCGGGCAGACCGACATGGCTGTTCAGCATGACGGCACACGAAGGCTGCGATCGCGGCGGATACTACGAACAGGGAGAATTCGGCGCGGACTACGGTTCGACGCGCTGCTTGGTCAAGGTGGGCTGCTGGGGACCCGTCGTGAAGTGTAACGTACCAAAGCGCGGCTGGATTAACGGCACGGGCGGCTGCCCGAACGTCGGGGGCATTTGCATCGGCTGCACGATGCCGGGATTTCCGGACAAGTTCATGCCGTTTATGGATGAACCGCCCGGCGGAAAGCTTTCTTCGGCCGCCATCACCACGTATGGCTCGGCGGTACGCGCCGCGCGCAGCTTGGCAATCGACACGCTCAATAGAGAACCGAAATGGCGCAAGAAAGGCGGTAGCGAGTGAAAAATCGCCCACTCATCTTCGGCGCCCTCGGTTTGGCGGCGGCTCTTTTGCTGGAGGAATACTGGCCGGCAATTCTTCACGCGCTACAGCGTTACGATAAGGCACGCGAAATGTCTGGCCAAGATTCGCTGACGCAAAATTTGCTGCAGTTCGTGAGTATGGCACTCGGTAATAAAGCGGACGGTACGGCGGCGAGCACGGCCGGCGAATTGTACGATGTTTTCCGCGAACGCATTCTTGACGATCTCATGCGGTATGCAAAGCTCAAATCTATGTAAGCGCTTCATCATCGATGCCGGCGCGTCCAGCTTAACGTACGAAGCGCGTTCGAGCCTGCAGCCCGTTTCCGGCACCGCACGAGATTTCGGAGGCTACATCGAAGTAGCTTGGGACGACAAAGGCCGCATCGTACAGAATCCGGCGCCGGCAATGCACATGGAAGTCAACGTTGCAACGCTCCGGTCCGGCAGCCCGACGAAGGATCAGGAAATTTGGCGGCTCATCGACGTTGGCCGCTTTCCGACGATAATCGCCGAGTTACAGAGCATCGAACCGCTTTACGGTGCGTCCATTTACACTGCGCGAGGAACCATCACCATTGCGGGGCGTTCGCGGCCGTACGCTGGACAGATGCTCGTGATTGTTGATGAAGAAACGGAGATCTCCGTCCGTGGCGATCTGGAGATCGACATCCGCGACCACGGTCTGCAACCGCCGCGCATGCTCTTCGTGCGCATCGAACCCGCCATTAGGGTGCACCTGGCGCTCGTTGCTCGAGCGTAAGCAATCCCACGCAGGCGCCGCACGTCGAGTATTTACCGGCCTTTTTACAAGGGCCGTCATGCGGCTTCTGCGGTGTTCCGTTTCGCATAGCGGCCCCCGTAGTTCGACGTGCGGCACGGCAAACGCTAGACGGGAGCAGGCAGTTCTTTGAACGACTGCTTCACGCGATATTCGCTTGCCGGGTAGCGAGAACGCAAATTCGCCCACTGCGTTCCCAGTTCGTCGCTGTCCGGATCGCGGCGATAGCGAACAACGCCCAAGTAGTACTGCGCTTCGGGAGCCGCATACGTCGTGGAAAAGCGCGTAAGCACGTCCATGTAGACGCGCTCTGCTTCGTCGTAGCGTTTTGAACGCAGGTACGCCATGGCAATGCCGCATTCGAAGCGAGCGATGTATTCGTCGGGCGGCAGGAAGCCGTCCCAGCGATACATCTCGTAGCCGTCTCTGCTAAGAATGCGCACGTCGGGCGTCCATATGTGATGCACGCGATGCAGGAGTTGGTTGTTCTCGCTCTTGGAATTATCGAACTGAACGGGAACCGCGTAGGTGCGGATCGTTTCGATAACTTCGTTTTGCGGATACGTCACGGTATCCAGCGCTTGGCATCCGCCTCAACCCGGATTGAAAATATCGAGCAGTACGAATTTGTTCTCGCTCCGGGCTTGCTGCAGCGCCGTGTCGTAATCGTGCAGCCATGGAACCGATGATAACGTTTGCATAAGACCACCTTACCGCTGTGGGCGCAGGTAGCAACATTCAATGGCATGCTTGGTCACGCGCGGCGCACACAAAGAAAAATACCGCGTTTGCCCTATCGCGGTATTTGGTTCATGAACGGCCTAACCGTGACGTTAACCCGATTTTTTGCAGGTGCCGTTTTGCGGGTCCTGCGGTTTTCCGTTTCCCATCGTTCCTTCGAAATTCCAGGTGTATTCGGAATCATTGACTTTCGTGATCGTGGTCATGCCGACGGCACCATTAGATGCGGACTTGTCCGTCCATACCATCGTATTGCCTTGCCAGCCAGGAGAATACGCAATTCCGTAGCCGCCGAAGTCATCTACGCTAACTTGCACGTATCGCTTTACCGATGCATCGTAGGTCGTGTACGTAGTCGTGTTCACGGGACTGGTGCGGTACGAGTCAAACACCGGCGCTACGTCCGTGGTCTTAATCCACCGGTTGTTGAGATCCATCGTCGACGTCGACGTATCGGGACGGTCTTTACCACGCAGCATCTGATGACACGTCCATGTACCGTCGAAGTACGACATCGCGCTGATATCAGGCCTTGCGTTCGGAACGGGAGTGGGCGCTGCAGCGACTTGCATCGGAGCGAGCACCAAAGTAAACAATAACGCTAAAAACAAAGGGTACCTGACTTTTTAGAAACGCACACCGCCAGCGTTACCAAGAACGTAACACTATCGAGCGTATTGGTGGGTGAGGCGGAGGTCCTGACAATTCGCACTCTACAACCGGGCGGACGCCGCAGCGATTGCGGCGCGTTTCTAAAGTTGGGGCCAGGCGGTGTACATCACCGAGGCCGCCCCGTTCCAGGTAGTGCAAACATCGAGCACGTCAGAAAGTAACTTAAGACGAGAAGACGTTGTAATGTTAGAGCCCTCGGAGAGATTCGAACTCCCGTCCACTTGGTTCGAAGCCAAGCACTCTGTCCGCTGAGTTACGAGGGCATGGAGATAACCGCGCCCGCAAGGCTGCGAGCGCGGTTATCCTTTGACGCAGACCACCTGACGAAACTCGTGCACGATATCGACCAGATCCGCCTGCGCGGCCATGACGGCCTCGATCGACTTGTATGCACTCGGCGCTTCGTCAAGAACGCCTTTATCTTTCCGGCATTCGACGCCAGCCGTCTCGCGTTCGAGATCGGCAAGCGTCAAACGACGCTCCGCTTCCTTTCGGCCCATACGGCGACCGGCGCCGTGCGAGCACGACTCGAAGCTTTCGGCGTTGCCTTTTCCTCGAACGATGAACGAACGTGCGCCCATCGATCCGGGAATGATGCCGAGTTCGCCTTCACCGGCACGCACGGCACCCTTACGCGTCACGTAAACGTCCGCGCCGAAGTGACGCTCGCGTGCAACGTAGTTGTGGTGACAGTTCACCGCGTGTTCCGTCAATTCGAACGCCGGCAGCCCAACGTTCGGGTGACGCAGCGACTCAATGAGACGCTGCATCATCAGATCGCGGTTGGCTTTGGCGTAGCGCTGCGCCCACCCGACCGCCTCGACATAATCGTTGAACGACTGGGTGTTCTCCGTAAGATACGCGAGATCGCGATCGGCAAGCGCAACGCCGGCCGCTTCCATCTCCGCGCGCGCGCGTTCAATGAAGAGCGAGCCGATACGGTTGCCGATGCCGCGCGATCCCGAGTGAATGACGAACCACACGAAGCCTTCGGTATCGATCGTCACCTCGCAGAAGTGGTTGCCGCCGCCCATCGTTGCGAGCTGCTCGGGCGCCTTGCCCGCGTCGAGTTTCGGGTACTTCGCGACAATCTTCGCGAAGTCGCTTGCGAGCAGCACCCACGCCGATTCAACTTCAGCCGGAATGCGTTTGTGCGCGGCAAAACCGACGGGAATCGTGCGTTCGATCTCGTGACGGATGCCGCGCAGCGTATCCGGCAGATGCTCTTCTCGCAGCGACGTACGCTGTGCGATCATGCCGCATCCAATGTCGACGCCGACGGCCGCCGGAACGATCGCACCAACGGTTGGAATGACGCTTCCGACGGTTGCGCCGATGCCAACGTGCACGTCCGGCATAACCGCGACGTGCGAATGGACGAACGGGAGTGAGGCCATGTTTTCGACTTGTTTGCGCGCGTTCTCATCGAACTCGACGCCGTCGACCCAGGCCTTGATGGGTTTCCCTGCAGTTTCGATGACCTGCATGACCTTTCTCCTTTCTATTACGTGCGGACAAAATCCGCGATGAGGTTCGGTGTTGCGCTGTCGAAGCCGACGACGTCGAGCATACCGGCGTCGTTCGGATCGGCAAGCGTAAAGCCGGTTGCAGTAACGCCTGCAACGACGAGCTTTGCGTCGATACCGCTCCAGTGACGATACCAGCGGAGCGCTTCATCGACGTGAATGTTGCCCGCCCACGTTTCATTGTCCGTGTAAATCACGAACGTGTTGACGGACAGGCGGTTTTCCAGCGCGTACAGCATCGGCAGCGCGCAGTCCGTTCGCATGAACGGCAGGTCTTGCGTACGCTGCACGAGTTGCTCGAGGCGCTCGTTCTTGCGAACGTTCAGCGGCATGAAGCGGTCCGAGAATGCCATCACTTCGCAAATCGCTTCCGTGCGCGCATGGATGAGCGACATCGCCGCCGCTGCCATTCGCGGCGTGAGGTTGGGCACGCCCGCGACCATACCCATGCCCATCGAACCGGAGACATCCAGGCCAACGAGCATCGGTTTATCGGAACCTGGCACATTGCCGAACGCTGCGTAAAACGCATCGTCCAGCGCTTCGGTGATTGCCTTCACCGGCTTCCACGCGTTGTCGCCGCGTACGCCGCGGCCCGACTCGTACGTCAGGATCGCGGTGAGCACGTTGACTGGGTGGATGCGCGCCTTAAGCAAGCGCTCCGCGTCGCCAAGGCGCTGCAAAACGATCTGCGTTGCGTGCGAGGCCGGCGTAAGCAGACCCACGCGCGTCATCGTCGCAAGATTGCGCAGCATCGCCGTCATCGGCATTCGCGCAAGCAGTGCTTCCCACACCGCCGGTTCGCGCAGCCATTCCGAGGGAATCGCTTCGCGCGGCAGCTCGTGCTCGCGCACGAACGCAGCCATTGCCTGTGCATCAACGCCTTGCATGCGCTTTGCCTGCTCGTAAGCGTCGATGAGGCGCACCGGCTCGGCATTGGCCTTACCGGTTGCCCACCGATAGATTGCGTTGCGCGTATCATCAAGCGTATCCGCGTGCGAGACGCGCAGCAAGTCGCGGTGCGTCCAGCCGTACCGGTTCTGGTACTTCAGCACCTGATAGGCCAGATCGTCGACGTCCTTTGCATCGTACCATTGTGCAATCGCGCGGCGCAGGCCCCGGCCCCAACCACGAAACTGCTCGACGTACGAAGCAAACTGCAGCAAATGCGAACCCGTGCGGCACACCAGTTGCACACCGCGCGAAAGCGCGAGGCGACGCGTGTGTTCGTCACCCCAACCCGCGCACATTGCTAGTGCAAAGATTGCGGGGTCCGCCTTCGGAGCGCGGCCGCTGGTCGAAATCTCGATGATGCGCTCGACCACGCGAACACCGTCTTCACGGACGCGGTCGGCAAGATGCTTCGCGTTTTCCGCGGTCAGCGTACGCTCACCGGCATAGTACGTGCCGCCTTCCGAACCGAGAATCAAAAAGCGATCCACGCGTGCCCACGGTTCGATTGCATACACGTAACCGCCGGCCCAGTTCTTGACTTGCGACTTTTCGGGCTGCGGCTGCGTCTGGAGCGTTCCGATCGTGCGACCGTGCACGATGCGTGAGAGATAGTTCATGGTTGTTCACCTCCTTCGGTGCGAATGATGTGAGTGAAGTAATGAAACGGTGCGGGCAAGTTGCGCCGACGGGCGACAAGCCCATAGGGCTCCGGATCTCCGGTCCGGTGTCTGTAGGTGGAAGATAACCGTCGGCATCCGGCCCACACCGAATGTGTGAAGCGTCATGGACAAGTGGTGCACCGAGACCGCGCTTGCGCGCGACGTGCTCTACCAATTGAGCTACGCATGCTTACACCCGTAAGTATGCGGCCGGGCTCGAACCGGCAACCCCGTCTTTTAGAAGATAACTCGATGCGTTCGGCCCATGACCGTTTTTTTTTGCGCGTGGACAAGTTGCGCCGCGGGATGCCGTAACGTGCAACATCCGGCCCGCGCAATATGGTGGGAATGGTCCGATTCGAACGAACGTCTCTGCCTTTTCAGGGCAGCGCATAAACCGACTCCGCTACATTCCCATGGAGATACCGATGGAGCCAGCACTCGGAATCGAACCGAGATCCGCACGTTACGAAGGTGCCGCACTGCCACTATGCTATGCTGGCATGGCTGCCTCGGCTGGACTCGAACCAGCAACACTCGCCTTAACAAGGCGCTGCGCTACCATTGCGCCACGAGGCAATGTAAGTGCCGCCGGTCAGGATCGAACTGACCTCGTCCGACTTAAAAGGTCGGTGCCTCTCCACTTCGGCATCAGCGGCATGGTGTCGAGGACCCCTTCGACCAAGCTCGGGCACCTCGACATGCTGACGATCTACAAGGCCGATCAAGGCGCGGAAAGATTCGAACTTTGATGCGCGCCCCTACCACCGCGCGTACCGCTGGCGATCTACAAATTATCGCCTTTCCAGGTTGTTACTCGAAGCAGCGTAAGCCGCGCGAAGATTCCGCCACGAGCTGCGCTTGCTCGAGAACACGGTCTTGTTCGCATGGCGCGCAAAGCGCTGCGTTCGTGCGCGCGTTGCAGTTGCTACAACGTTGATCATATAATTGCAAACCGCACCTCCGTTGTTGTTTGGTGAATTGGCCGGGATGGAGCGCGTCACCACTACACTACATCCCGGTGATCGTGCGGTTATTCAAAGCGACACCGCGAAACGCAAATGGCATGCCGGACAGGACTCGAACCTGCAACGCACGGTTTTGGAGACCGTTCCCTCACCATTCGGGCTCCGGCATATGGGAGCAGCGGCTGGATTTGAACCCGCACATGCCGGCTTATGAGGCCGGTCCACTAACCAATTGTGGTACGCTGCCATGGTGCCGCCGCTCGTTACGACGGCGAAAATGGAGACGGTGAGATTCGAACTCACGGATAACCGGGTGCAAACCGGTCCCCTTAAGCCTCTTGGGTACGTCCCCGCGATCCGGTTTTGTGGAGACCGGAAACTCCGCACTCACCGCCGCAGCTACCCGACGCGCTCCTCGATGCTGACGTCGTAGAGGAACAAATACTTGCCCCATTCGGACGGCAATGTGTTCCGTTTAACGCGGATCCACGGTATGTACCGCGGCTCATAT
>JBKPMZ010000084.1:0-2598 GCA_046732415.1 Vulcanimicrobiota bacterium | reverse complement strand
GGAATCAAGCTCAGCCTGCATCTACCTGTATCGATCGATGTGATCGGTTGGACTTTGAGATATGCCCTCCGGCGCGTCGGTCGTGAACGCCGATATGCGCAAGGGAGCGCAGTCTGGGCATCTCGGAACATGTGATCGGTGAGGATAACGTTAATAATTCCCGCCGTCGCAATGCCGCGGTATGCTACCGAAATGAGTCGATGGTTTGTGCTTTGGCCGAACGCACCAGGGCGGCGGTTTCCGTTCAGCTTGGGCTGCATGGTTTACGCTGGCGGCCACGGTGGCGGTCTTGATCACGACTACATGCGGCATGGGGGCGAGCACCGGCGTCCGGCATCACGCCACGGATCATAATCGCGGCTATAACTCTGGCGGCCCTTGAAAGTTTGGGTGCTGCTCTGCTGGCGCGTGACGGAACATAGCAAAGGGTGTGGTCTCTTGCCCATTTACCACCACTTCTACGTCGAGTGTCGCGAGCCTGATGGATGGGACGTGCCCACGGACTTCAACCCCGAATTCCGGATATTCGAGTGCGACCGCCCGTTTGGTGAGTTTGTGTGGGCACATCCCCGGTGTGGCTGGCTGGATCTGTTCTTTGGCGTAGCACCGCTTTTTCCTATGCGGTCGGGCCCACCCGACGATCGGCGACGATCGCCGCTGCTGCGTCACCTTGACCAAATCTCTGATTACAATCGCAACGAAGACGAGCTCTGCTGGCTCCCGTACGCGGAGTTGGACATCGACTGCTGGGACACGGACTTCGTGACAATCGGGACGAGCGTGCCGGCCCGGCATGCCCTCCTTTTCGGGGACGGGCGACAGGGGTTGCCAAGGGCCGCGCTCCTCGCGGCGGGTGCTTCGCAGAAGGAACTGGAGCGACTGCGCGACGGGAAGTTGGCCCGCGAACCGGTGGACGCCGCGTTCGGGCAACATCGGTCTCGGATCGCCGAGCTGCCACCGGACCGCCTGGTTGAGGTGACATGGCGCGCGACGATCGCGGAGTTCATTGGGGAACCACATGCGGGATCGTTTAAGGGCTTGAGGCAGTACGGGCCGGATGACGAATTGCGCATCCTTTCCAGACGAGTGTAGCGACCGACCATCCGAATGCCGCCGCGGCTTACAAACGTCGGTCCTTCGCCCCAATGCGGCTCAGCCGCCGCGAGCCCTTGCGCGCGGAGGACGATGCCGCCCGATGACGAAAATGCACGCTGCGTTCATGCAAAAGCGAACGCTCCAAGGGGAACATCGGTGGAAATCCGAAGTTAAGGCATGCACTTTTCCGCGCCGGCGCCTCAAACCGGAGCAACTTGTCTTGGGGGCTGAGATTGCGGCGCGGGTAAACTACAGCTACCGCCGTTCCGCTGATGATCGCAAGCAGAGCATTGCGCAGGTGCTGGCGCGCGGGAGGGAATGAAACTGGATGATCCGTGGCCGGGTTGCTGCTCTCCTTCGAACGACCTAGAGTAATGGGCAGTGGAATAGCGGTTGCTGACGGCTCATTCCGTGTTTGCCGCACACGAAAGCCGAAGTGGCGTTGTCCGCTTCCGGTTCATTCTGGGCACGGAAAACTATGCTTCGTTCTTTTACAACAATCCTCGAACCGTCTGACGATGTAGCTTATAAGCAGGTCCTGGAAATCATCGAGACGCGGTACTCAGCCGGGTTGTACCGCAAGATTGAAGAGCCGGGACATGGCGCGGTCGAAGTTCTTTTGACCGCACCGCATGTCCGCCCCATTGAGGTCTCCGACGCGCCGGGACATCTTGTATTGCACCAGAAAATGCGCGAGGCGTTTTCCACGACCGGCGTTGAACACGGTATGTGGAAACTCGACAAAGCAGGAGGCTTTGTGTCGGAACTTCGTCCGATGCGTCCTCCCTATTTACGAAGACACGCTCTATCGGACTTGAAGCGGCTGCTGTATCGCGTGGACGTTGACGCGCAACTCCATGCTTTCCAATCGTTCGTTCAGGAAATGCCGGACTTTATCCATCATCTGTTCCCAGTCGCGCCGACCGGTTCTCGCTTTGCGCTCGAATTGGGCAGCCTCAATCTTGCCGCGCCTCGGTCCACAGCAATTTCGACAAGATGGCACATTCGCTGCCAGCTTTGGCTGATCGATAGGTCAACAGGCGTAGCCTTGGATACAGGAGACTTTGTTCTGTGCGGGTTCTCTGGCTGCGGCCCGGATGGAAGGGTGGCTACGCGTGGACAAGGCAATGGCCGGCCCTTCGACGAAGAATCCTTTTTCTTCCGACGTAACACTCAGCGGTGGCTGCGAGAGCAAGTACCCGAGACCATGCGGAATACAGTGAACGGTCGCCTGACGATTCGAGACCTTCTCCAGTGCTTGCCGGGATCTTGCCCCATGTGCAAGAAGGACGTTCAACGAGACAAGTTAGCTTCGCGGCAAATCGCTTATTGTACCGAGTGTGGACACATATTGTGGGTCGATCCCGCTCTGGAGCCCAGCGATGCTTACGCCCAGGCCAGTTTCGAGTATGCCACACAACAAATGGAACGCGGCGACTTGTTGCGCCCTCGCATCGCGTTTGCCGCGCTCGTGAAACGCTTTCCTGATAATGTGGCTTACCG
>JBKPMZ010000083.1:0-1567 GCA_046732415.1 Vulcanimicrobiota bacterium | reverse complement strand
GTGCAGTCCAACCCCGCGCGTCAGGTGTTCCCTCGCACATTCAACGAATACAACCCCTCACCGAGCGAGCAGCACGGCGGCGTCTTCCCGTTCGTGCTCTACACGTATCGCCTCACCGAACATCATACGGCGGGCGGCATGTCGCGCACGGTTCCGCATCTTTCGGAGCTTCAACCGGAGCTGTTCTGCGAGGTCAGTCCGGAACTGGCACAGCTGCGCGGGCTGCGCCACGGCGACTGGGCGACGATCTACAACGTGCGCGCGGTTATCGAAGCGCGCGTCATGGTGACCGGCCGCGTGCAGCCCATTCGCATGAACGGCAAGGTGCTGCATTCGGTGGGTTTGCCGTATCACTGGGGCTCGCGCGGCATCGTGACCGGCGACTCAACCAACGATCTGCTGCACATCGCGCTCGATCCGAACGTGCACATTCAGGAGACCAAAGGTCTCACGTGCGACATCCGGCCGGGGCGGCGTCCGCGCGGCAAAGCGCGCAAAACGTTCCTGGATGAAGTGCGGGCCAAAGCCTACGTGGAGACGCGCGTATGACGACGTTCATCGATCTCACGCAATTGCCGTCGCTCACCTCGGCGGAAGCGGAAGCGGCGACATACGGCGCGGACAAGCAGCAGCGCATGGGCTTTTTCACCGACACGACGCTGTGCATCGGGTGCAAAGCGTGTGAAGTGGCGTGCAAAGAGTGGAACGAGTTGCCGCAGGACGGTTACAACTTCACGGGCATGTCGTACGACAACACCGGCGAGCTCAATGGCTACACGTGGCGTCACGTCGCGTTCGTCGAGCAGTTCGATCGCACGGATGGTAAACCGCATCCGCACCAGAACGGCCGCTGGCTCATGGAGTCGGACGTGTGCAAACACTGCACGCACGCCGGCTGCTTGGACGTCTGTCCCACAGGTGCCATCATTCGATCGGAGTTCGGTACGGTCGTCATTCAAGAAGACGTGTGCAACGGCTGCGGCTATTGCGTCGTCGCGTGTCCGTTCGGCGTCATTACGGAGCAAACGCAGGAAGGCACGATGGGCAAATGCACGCTGTGCTACGATCGCCTCAAAGTCGGTGAAGAACCGGCATGCGCGAAAGCGTGCCCCACCGACTCGATTCAATTCGGTGCAGTTGACGAACTGCGCGAACGCGCGGAGCGGCGTTTGCAGCAGGTGCATCAGCGATTCGACGGCGCGCAGCTCTATCTCACCAGCGAGAACGACGGGATCGGCGGCGGAGGTTCGATGTGGCTGCTGCTCGACAAGCCCGAAATCTACGGATTGCCGCCCGATCCGATCGTACCGACGAAGTATCTGCCGCATATGTGGAAAGCCGCCGCCATGGCGATGGGCACGCTTGCAGTGACCGTCGTGCTCGCAACGCTTGCGGGGAAACGCGCATGAACGGGTATTACGGGCGGTCGATGATCAAGCCGCCGGAATGGACGGACCTCATCCCAACGTACTTTTTCGTCGGCGGTTTGGCCGGCACGTCTGCCGTCCTCGCGTTTACCGAGCGCATCGCGAAGAACGATCGGCTGGCGCGCACGATGATCTTCACC
>JBKPMZ010000082.1:0-11999 GCA_046732415.1 Vulcanimicrobiota bacterium | reverse complement strand
GTATCAGCTCGCTCACCTCGAGCACGCGAGCCGCCTCGTCACCATTCACATGTCGTAATATGGCGTTTTCTTGCAGTCGGGCGGGGCTGAGATGGTTGGATCGGTTGGGCCTTTTACTGGGCGCTTTAGGGTCTTTTCGCGGCAAGGGGGCGCTCTCTCGTAAGATTGAAATCTCGATGTTTTTTTGCGCGCTCCGGGCGTTTCCTTGCCCGAAACCGCACAGATTTTTCAGCACGAGGCGCCTAGACTGTGGTTCCAGCCACCGATAGGAGCGTCCGCTTTGCGGATTTCAGAAAAGGCAACAGTCACTGGTTCGACACCCGTTTTTGGCGCTTTCGATCGTGACGAAGTCGAAACGCGCATGGGCGGCGGCAGCGTGCGATGCCTCGCCCGTCAAAAGGGCTCGAACGCACGTTTTTCCCTGCACGACGAATTCGATATCTACAACAACGGCAGGCTGTTGGAGGCGTTGGAGCAGGCAATAGGGTACCGCAACATCACGATCGATCTCGCGCATACCACGTTTATTGACGCCAGTATTATCGGCGTTTTCGTGCGCCTGGCGAACCGCTGCCGGAAAAACAACGCGGCCCAGGTGCACATCATCAACGCGAGCACGCATCTCAGGCGCCTGTTCTCGATCTGTGAACTGGAAGGGTTCTTCGGGATCGCAGCGCTCTAAACGCCGCGTCGAGGAAATCGAACCATTGCTGCGAACGCCAGCACGATGAAGCGGACGGCTCTTCTTCTTCCGCTGGTTCTGCTTGTGGGCTGCGCTGCGCCGCCGCCCGCCATCAAACAAACCGGCGTGTTTCCACCCGGTGCGACAATTATCGCCCGCAACATCGACGGCAACATCGACGCCTATGCTCCCGAGCGGGATCAGCCTTCGGATGAATACACTGTCGCCGCGTACGGTCCGGCAGGCAGCGTCACGATCAAAAAAGCGCACCTGCTCATCACGGCGACCGCCAATCAGCCGGGCGTCAATTTCTTGCTGCGCGGCCCCAAAGGCGGCGCAATGGATGTGAGCACGAAGCGCGGCGACATTCACGTCGGCGACTTCGAAGGTATCGTCAACGCGCACACCGATCGCGGAAGCATCGCGATGCTCATCCCGCAGTACGGCAGTGCCTCTATAGGCACGGGAAACATGAGCGTCATTTTCGCCAGCACGGATTGGCCGGGAACGCTCACGTTCAGCGTCGGCAACGGCAACGTCGAACTCTACGTCAACGAACACGCACAAGCGCGCATCCGAATGCACACCGACAACGGCACGATATTCACGGACTTCGCGCCCGGACAATTCAAGGGCACATCAAAGGGTACGAACGAGACGCTCCAAGGCACGATCAATGGCGGCGGCCCGCGTTCGATCGACGTGGAAGTCCACAACGGCATCATCCGCGTGCTGCAGCTCAAGCCGCAAATCTAGATTACGATCCGCCGACGTGCACCATGCGGAATGCGCTGCGGCCGAACTCTTCGGGCGCGTTCAGCAAATACGCCGAGGTTCCGGGCCACAGGAAATCTCCCGGCGTGACCGATCGCGCGAGATAATGCAGCGTGTACACGCCCGCGTCGAGATGCTGCGCGAACGCCGTCACGCGGTCGCGATAGATTTGCTGATAGTCGATCCGCCAGTCACTCGATAGCGGCTGATAATATGCAGCGGTCGTTTGGAACGACGTGTCGAGCGCCTCGAACCCTGCAGGCAGCGGATCGGTGATGACGACGCGATCGACGGGGTGATCGGTAATCACCTGCACGGCGATGTCGTACACGTTGCCCGGAGCAAACGTCAGCGGCTGCGCCTGCGAGGCGATGTCCACCGTTGCAAGTGTCGTCGGCTCGTTCACGGCGCGAATCGTGCGGCGCACGCGCAGTCCGGCGAGGCGCCCAGGCGAATCCGCGCCGAGCGAATACGCATACGAGAGCACGTAATGCAGCGTTCCGTTGCCGCGTTTGCGCAGCACGACGGTATGCGAGCCCGCTTTGAGGTCCTTGAACGTGAACGTGTGCGCGGGTCCCGTGAATCCGCGCAAGCGCGCACTGCCAGAAGGCTTGCCGTCGATGCTCACCTGCGCGAGGAAATCCGGCGCACCATGCTGCGCTTGCGCGTACGCCAGAATGCCTCTGAGCGCGGCCGCGGTGTCTTCAAGTCCCGGCCATCCGCACTTGCATTGCTGCGCGACGAGCGCTTGCAGCGCGCGATCCTGATCGGGGGAGGGCGCTCCGCGCGCGGCGAGCAGTTGCACGTACGCGGCCTGCGCTTGCGCCGGCGAACCGGACCAGAGGTTCGACCCTTGCGCGTTCGCGTACCGCCCGGTTTGGTACACGTTCTGCGCCAATTCGGCTGCAAGCGTGTTTGCCTGCGAGCTCCATCCCGGCGTCTGCTGTAGATAGAGTGCGAGCTGCGTGCGCTCGGCCGTACCGAGTTGTGCGCGGTTCTCGTAGATGCTTTGCAGAAAGTCGGTGCGGCGATCGCCTACCGCCGCCAGCGCGCGCAGCATGGAAAAGCGCGCGGCCGTCTTGCAGTTGTCCGCGTCGCACCACTTTGCGACGGTGTGCGGATCGGCGAGCGCGCGTTCGAGATATGCCTTCGCCTTGGCCAGCGCCGAGGACGGAACGTCGACCCCGGATGCCTGGGCGTACGCAAGATCGCGCACGGCTTGCGCGCTGGAGAACATGTCGGACGCACGCGCGTGCGGCCAGAACCCGAAGCCTCCGTCGATGCGCTGCATCGCGAGCAGGCGCGTTACGTCGGAACGCGCTTCGCTTGCCGCATCCACGCCGGCGACGCCAACGCCGAACTGCCGCTGCATCGCAAGCACGGACGCGGCGATGCTCAGGCGGCTCGCAACGGGCGTGAGCATCGGCAGGTCGTCTTGCGCGAGCGCCGCCTTCGCCGGCTGTGCGATCTGCGGAATCAGCGATCCGGCCGCGTCGATTCGCACAACGCCGCCGCGAGCCACGGTTATCGGAATGGACGTTTGCGTTTGCACGGCGCCCGCATCCATCGTCGTTTCGTTTACGTCCGCCGTCCGAATGTCGAGCGGCACGCGGAACGCGTCTGAACCCGCTTGGCCGATCGTCGTCGTAAATTGCACCGACGCCTTACCCGCGCCGCCGACGATCATCGGGAAGCGCCACGCGTTCATTCCGGTACCGAATTGCTGCTGCGCTTGAACCGTTTTCGACCCTGCGGGTGAGGCGAACGAGAGATCGCCGCTCAGCAGCGCTTGCGTGCGCGCATCCACCGTTTGGCCGCCGGTATTCATCAGCAGCATGCCGCCTTCGAAGCGATCGCCCGGGCGCGCAAACTGCGGCAGCATTGGATCCGTGACGAGCGGTTTTGTCGTAATGAACGTTGCGTCGGCTTGTCCGAATCGCGGGCGGTTGTCCGCCGTCATCGCCACCGCCAGCACGCGCCAGGTCGTCAAATTGTCCGGCGTGGTAAACGAGACGCTCGCCGCGCCATTTTTGTCGGTCTGCACCGAACCGTTGAAGTACGCCAGCGGCACGAACTGCGTGCGTACGCGCGTTCCCGCGGCACCTGCGAGAAAACCGCCGCCGTAGCCCCAGCCTTTTTGCGCGGTGTCGCTCGGCTGCGTCAATGTAATGCCCGGACGGCTGTCGTCGAAGCGCGTGGAGAGCGGTTGATCCGCGAACACCGTTTGCACGAGATCCGGCGGACGATAGCCGCTCAGTTGCAGGATCGCGTCGTTCACGATCGCGACCGTAAATTGCCCTTGTACCGGCTTGCCCGCACCGTCACGCAACTGCAGCGTGACATGCTGCTGCGCATGCGGCGCGATCCGCTGCTGCGCCGGCGAGATTTTCACCGTGAGGTACTGCGGCTGCACATCGAGCGCAATCGGCACCATACCGATGCGCACCAGACTATCCGGCGTCTGCGCGCTGCCTTTACCTATGGGCGCACCGCGCCGTACGAGAACGCCTTCGATCGCGGCGTTCGGGAACATCGCCTGCGTAATCGGAATGCGAACGCGCGGAGCGCTTCCGTTTACATGGACGAGCGTATGGTACAGCACGCGATCGCGCACCACGGAGAGATACAAGTCCGCTTTGCCGTACGGCGATGCGACGGCCACGCTCGCGACCTCGCCGGGGCGATAGCGCGATTTATCGGCTTTGAGCTGCAATTGCGAGGGATTCTGCTGGCCCCATTGCGCCTGGCCCGGACCCGTTACCCACACTTGCGCGTCGGTCGCGCTCGCGTCGCTCGGCGCGCCGGCAATATTGGCGCGAATACGGTAGCTGCCGGAGTCCTTCGGCGTCAACGAAACGGTTTGCGGCTGATCGCCGGTCGTCACGTCCGCTTGCGCAACGGTGGTGTACTGCACCTGATTGCGCGCCTCTTCCGATCCTTCGACGATTTGCGTCGCGCCGCTGTAGTCCATCTTCTGCAGTTCCACGTGCACGCGCGTGCCCGGCAGCGTCTTGCCGTCGGGATTCGTCGCGATGACCGCGGTTTTTACCGGCGTATTGACGGTGCCGACGAAGTCGCTGCGCAGTCCGATGAGCGTGGCGTCCGGAACGGCGGTGAACGTCTGCGTCGCGCCGCTGCTCAGATTCGAAACATCGGACACGTCGAGATCGACGCGGTATGTCAACGCGTACGGCAGGTCGCGATCCACCGTGACGGTCTGCGTCACGTGCCCTTTGTCGTCGAGCGTTACGTCGTACTGGCCCGCGTCGGCCGCGACCTCGGGCTGCTGCTCCGGCCAAAACCATTGTCGCCCGAAGGTGAAATCATCCCAGCCCTTCGGTGAAAGAAACGTTTGCTCGCGCGTCACATGGAAAGTCGCGTGCGCGCCGCTCATCGGCGCACCGAAGAGATACTGCGCGTTCCCCGCAAACGAAACACCGTCGCCCGCCGCCGCGAAGCTGCTGCCGGCTTTGAGATCGACGCTGAAGTTCGGCGGACGAAACTCGGCTACCCGAAACGTCCCGGTAATCTCCGCGCCGTCGGGACTGCGAGCCACGATCTCGTAATAGCCGAGCGCCTGCGTTTTCTTCATGTCGATCGGAAACGAGAGCGTCGCGTACTTGTTCGTCGTCTGCGAGGGCAGCGGCGTCTTGTTGCCGTTCGGATCGCGCAGCGTCAACCGGTACGTCACGTTGCGGTCGCCGCGAAGCACGCCGTTCTGCAGCACGTAACAGACCGCGGTAAACCATCCGCGTTCGCCCGGCTGATACATCTGGCGATCCGAATAGATCGCGCCGCGCGAAATCGGCTGGCCGCTCGACCACGTCGTATCGCCGATGTTCGTACCGTACTCGTAGACGCCGCTCCACCCATAGGTGCGCACGTACGTCCAGTCACGTCCGGATCGCGCCGCAATGTACAGGTTCGGCGCTTGATCCGCGGGGCGATCGCCCATGTAACAGCGTTCGATGTCGTTGCCGCCGAGCGTGAGCGTACCGTCGGCGCCCGTCGTGCCGCTGGCACAAAAACGCGCCGGTACGGGCGGCGAAGCATACGTGTCGGAGTCGACGTAGACGTCGACCTTGGCATGCGGCACCGGCGCGCCGTCGCTCAGCCGCTGCACCATCACAAGGCCGCTGCCGGGGAACCACTGCGCGAACACACCGAGATTTGTGAGCTGCACCATTCCGGTGTAGCGCTGATTCGCGGCTGCCGCGCCGTAGGCGAGCACGCCGAACGGTGCGCCGAGTTTGCGCGCCACCGGCACATTTACAGACGCGGTGGTGTTGCGCCGTGCGCCTTCGACTGTGTAGGACGGCCACGCGGAATTATCGCCGAGCAGGCTGTCGGCGCTCCACTGCGTGGTATTCGCCATTCCCGCTTCGTCCAACACGCGATAGTCCGCGCTGTAGGCATTCGACGGCAGATTGAGCGCCGAATACTGGAGCTGCAATCCTTGCGTCGTAATGAAGCGGTTGCTGCCGCTGGGAGCCCAAAAATACGGCGCATCATTTCCGGTGCGGTACGCAACCTTCGTTGCGTTGCCCAGACGCTGGCCATACACGTCGCGCAAATCACCGTCCACGTCGAACGTGTACGCGGTGTTGGGCGCGAGCGCGTACGGGTTCACCAGTATCGCCGTGCCGTCGTCGGAAAGCGAATACGGCTGCCCCACACTCGCGAGCGCGGGCGCGGCTTTGACGTGCTGCGCGAGTGTCTTCGGATCGAGCGCGTTGTTGAATACCAGCGCCGGATCGCCGCCCACGAAACGCGGTGAGCCGGTCGACGTGAGCGGATCGGCCGTCGGCTTTGCAGTGGCAAACGCGAGCGGCGAATACGTCGCCATCCCAATCGAAAGCGCCTTTTGGCTGTCCAGGTTGCCGTACGAGGGAGCCACGCCCGCGTCAACTTGTAACCGATATGCCGTCGCGCGCGCCAGCGCGCTTTGCGGCGTGACGTTGTAGACCAGCGTACCGTCGTCCGGAGCGGGAGACTGCAGCACCGCGACCGCCGGCACGCTGCCGTTCGCGGAAACGAACGACGCGTGCTGCGCGAAACTTCCCGTGTCAATGGGCGCGTTCGCCTGCAGATGCAGCACGGGCTGGAGCGAGACGGTTCCGGGCGACGGTTCGCCGTCCGGCACGCGCAGTTGCAGCGGGCCCGTATCGAACGTCCAGGCGAGATCGCGATTCAGCACGTGTCCTTGCAGATCGCGCAGTCCGGCCGTAAGCGTCACGCGTACGCGCGTTGCCGCGGGAAGCGCGGCGTCGGATTGAAAGCCGATCATGCGCGGCGTGAGCACCACGAAACCGCCCGGCAACGCCGGATCGATCCGGAAATGTTCGAGCACGCCGCGTTCCTGCGGCGAGCCCAGTTGCTGCACCGCGAGCACCGGCGAGCGGAAAATGACGCGTATTTGCGCGCGCTCTTTGACGGTTCCGCGCGGGGAAATTTGCGCGATCCAGCTCGGCACGGCGGGCGAAGGCAGCGCTTCGACGGGCGCCAGGCGCTCGGGCTGCGAGCTGGGCTTTCCGCAAGCGGCGAGCACGGCGCACGCCAGAATCGCCGGCAATGCCAAACGCCAACGCATGTTGCGCCCATTCCACGCACTACCGGAAAACCTTTGGGTGCGGCGAATGAAATTCGCATGCTGCGCCGGGTCGCGCTGGTAACGGCGTTCGCGCTGCTGTGCGCAGCGGCGGCGCTGCCGTACGTTTTTGCCGTTTCGCCGTCTGCGCTCGCGCCGAAAAGTACCGCCGTCACTTTTACGGATCGATCCGGCATACCGCTCGGAACGGTCATCAGTTCCACCTCGCAGCGCGCCGTCGCAGTGCCGCTCTCCGACGTCTCTCCCGCGTTTCTGCAAGCGGTGATCGCCGCCGAAGACCGGCGCTTCTATGCACACGCGGGTGTCGATTGGCTCGCCGCGGGGCGCGCGGCATGGGAAACGCTGCGATGCCTGTGCGTACGCAGCGGCGCTTCCACCATCGACATGCAGGTAGCGCGCATGCACTTCCGTCTCGGGAACGGAGTGCGCGGAAAACTCGCGCAGATGTGGGATGCGCAGCGCATCGACGCGGGCAGCGGCAAACGCGACATTTTGAACGCGTACGCCAATCGCGCCGCGATGGGCGGCGACGTGTACGGCGTCGAAGCGGCGGCGCGCACGTATTTCGGCGTGCCGGCCAAGGACTTGGATCTCGCGCAAGCCGCATTGCTGGCCGGCATCCCGAACGACCCCGTGCGATTGAATCCGCGCACGCATTGGCGGGCCGCGAGAGCGCGCCAGCGCTACGTCCTCGCGCGCATGGCCGCAGACGGCGACATCACGTCCGCGCAAGCGGCCCAGGCGGCACGCGAAAATATCCACGTGCGCACGCGCGATGCGAATTTGTCCGACGCGCAGCAACTACTGTTCCGACTCGCCGCGCAGGGTCCAGACGCAGGCGCGCCGCTGCGCACGACCATCGATCTTCCGCTGCAGCGTTTCGTGCAGGCGCAGGCGCAGGACGTCGTTGCCGCACTCGCCGCGCACAACGTGACGCAAGCGTCGGCGCTGGTCATCGACAATCGCACCGGTGAGGTTTTGGCGTACCTGGGTTCGCTCGACTACTTCGACGACGCATATCTCGGCCGCAACGACGGCGTGCGCGCACTGCGACAACCGGGCTCGACGCTCAAACCGTTTCTCTACGAATATGCGCTAGAATCAGGCGCGATCGCACCGCAAACGATGCTCGCGGACGTTCCGTCGTCGTATGCGATTCCGAACGGTGAGATCTACAGCCCCGAAGACTACGACCGGCGCTTCTCGGGTCCCGTCAGCGTGCGCCTCGCACTGGCAAACTCGCTGAATGTGCCCGCGGTTCGCGTGCTCTCCAAGGTTGGCGTTCCCGCGTTCTTGGATCGCTTGCACGCACTCGGTTTCGAGCATTTGCAACGTGCACCCGCGTACTACGGCTTGGGTTTGACGCTCGGCGCCGGAGAGGTGACGCTCTGGGACCTCGCGCACGCGTATGTGACGCTCGCGCGCAACGGCAATGCCATTCCGCTTCGCACGATCGCCGGCGATGGGCAAAGCGAAAGTGTGCAAATCGGCGATCCGTCGTACTGGGAACTGGTCACGAACATTTTGTCGGATCGCTACGCGCGCGCGCAGGCGTTCGGCATCGGCTCGGTTATCGACATGCCGTTTCCGGCGGCCGTAAAGACGGGCACGTCGTCGGGGTATCGCGACACCTGGACTGTCGGGTACACGCCCGAGTACACCGTCGCGGTGTGGGTGGGCAACTTCAATGGCGCACCGATGCAGCGCGTCGCTGGTGTGAGCGGCGCCGGCCCGCTGTGGAACCGGATCATGCTGCGCTTGTACGAGCGGCGCGATCCGCCGCGCTTTACGGCGCCGCCGCAAACGCTGCTCGCGCATGCAAACGCAAAATCGGCGACGGAGTCACCGCAGTACGACGAATGGCGCATACAGCAGGGCGATACGACCGGCGCGCTGCGCATTCTCTTTCCGCACACCGGCGATCTCTTCGAAGATACGCTCGCGCCCACCGATCCGCATCGCGGCCAGCAGCGGATCGCATTCCGCATCAGCCGTCCGCACGGCGCGCGCGTGCGCTGGACGCTCAACGGCGCTGCGCTCGCGAGCGGCACGTCGGACGCCTACGATTGGACGGTTCGCCCGGGAACATGGACGCTCGCCGTTTCATCAAACGGCAGCACGGACCGCGTGCGCTTCACGGTGATCCCCCGCGTGCATCACGGCAAACGCGGCTTTATCGTGACCGGCAGTTTATCGCACTAGCATAGTAGAACTGCGGCGCATGGCAAAAATAGCCGTCACCGGAGCGAACGGGACAATCGGCACGCGTCTGTGCGCCGATCTCGCTCGCGATCACGACATCGTCCGTATCGACCTGCAAGACGCCGACGTGAACGCGGACGTGCGGGATTTCGACGCAATGCTCTCGGCGCTGCGCGGATGCGAGACCGTCATTCATCTCGCGGGCGTGGTCGCGGTCGACATCGATTGGGAAACCAACCAGTCGGTGAACATCGGCGGCACCTACAACGTGTACGAGGCGGCGCGCCGCAACGGACTGCGCCGCATTATCTTCGCCAGTTCCAACCATTGCGTCGGCATGAACGAAGTCGACGATGCGCCGGCGATCTACGAGCCGGCGTCAGGCATCCTCGTCGGTACGGATGCGCCATACCGCCCCGACGGTTTGTACGGCGTGTGGAAGGCTTTTGGCGAAACGCTCGGCCGTTACTACAGCGACAAGTACGGCATGCAGGTGGCGTGCATTCGTATCGGATCGATCACGGAAGCGGACGATCCGGAACACGAAAGCGTCCGCGAATCCAGCGGGTGGCTGCGTCTTACCAACGAACAGAAATTCAAACGCTATGCCGCGACCTGGATGTCGCAGCGCGACTTTGCGCGTTTGGTGCGCGCGATACTCGCACGCGACGTTCCATACGCGATCGTCTACGGGGTAGGCGATAATCTCACGCGCTTCTGGGATTTGGAACCGGGCCGCGCGACATACGGCTTTTGGCCGGAGGATGGAGTACACGGATGACACCGCTCGATTTAAGCATCGATCGCCCACGCGGTCCGCGCGTGCAAGTGAACGGCCTGATATTTACCGCGCGCGTCATCGACAAACTGCGGGCCGCGCTGCCCGGCGGAAAGCCGAACGGATTTTTGCCGTTCAACGGCCTGAGCGAAGCGTGGCAAAAATACAGCGGCATCGATCTGCGCGAACTGTACGCCGTCGTTCGTGACGCACAAAGCGAGGACGAGGTTGCCTCTTGGATTTCGGAGCGTACCGCGCACCTCGACCGCGAAGCGTTCAACGCCAAACTCGAGTCGTTCGTGACGACGCGTCTGCCCGAGAGTTGGCGTCCGGCGTTCGAGTCGTTTTATCCGCTGGAACTGCGCGAGCAGCACACGTGTATGCTCGATCTGCTCGAAGCCGACGACGAGCGCTTATACGGAGCCAAACCGTAAACGGCGTTCCACGGCATTACGCCGGCGCGGATACCCGCGAGGCACGCGCGAGCGCTTCGCGCGCTTTGATCAGCCGCACCACGGCGTCGTTATACGGCGTCGGTACGCCGGTACGCCGGCCGGCCGCGCACACCGCGCCGTTGATGTGATCGATTTCGCTGGGATGGCCCGACTCCAGATCGAACGCCATCGAACTCTTGCTGTCGGCGCCGATCTCGATGACTTCGGCAACGTACTGCCACGGATTCACGAACGGCAAATTGATTTTTTGCGCCGCCGCAACTTGCGCTGCTTCTTCCGCAAGCGCTTCAGCCAAACGCGCGGCGTTCGGATCTTTGAGAATCTCGCCCGTGTCGCAATCGAGAATGGCGCTCAAACCGTTAATAGCGGCGTTCGCGACGAGTTTGCCCCAGAGATGGGGGCGAATGTCGTACACGACGCTCGCTTTCATGCCGCTTTTCTGCAAAAGTTCCGCCACACTGCGCGAGGTTGCCGGTGATGCACCGCCCGAGCCGATGATGGTGGCCCCCTCTTGCGAACTGCGCACCGCGCCCGCCCCAATGGTGAGCGACGATTCCGTCGTAATGCCGAGCACCACGGGCACGGCACCGCCCAGCGCCGTCTTGATTGCGTCTTCGTTGCCCACGCCGTTTTGCAGCGATACGATCGGCGTCGACGGGCTCAGTTCGCCTGCAAATGGCCGCAGTGCGCGCAGCGTATCCACGGCCTTCACGAACAGAAACACGAAATTGGAACCGTAGAGCTCGCGCGAATACCGGCCGATGCGCACGGGACGCGGCGGCGCGTCGTTCACGCTCAGGCCGCCGCTGCGTTCGATCTCGTCGAGCAGCGCGCGGTTGCTGTCCAGCATCGTCACCTCGCACTGCGAAGCCAAATGATAGCCGAAGAGCGTTCCCATCGCGCCGGAACCGATGATGCCGACGCGGACTTTGCCTTGATCCATCGGCTCGCACTTCGCGGCGGCTAGCCGCGCCTCCTTAGCAGCCCGTAAAAGCCGATGAGAATCGCACCGGTCGAGAAGCCGCCGATATGCGCGAAGTAAGCGACCCCGCCGGAATTGGCGCGCGGATCGAACGTTGCAAAGCCCAAGAAAAACTGCAAAAACGCCCAGATGCCGATGAACGCGACCGCGGGCAGCCGTAGAAAGAGCGGGAAGCAGCCAATCGGCGTGACTGTGTCAATGCGAGCGGTCGGGTACGTCACGATGTACGCGCCCAAAATACCGGCAATCGCGCCGGATGCGCCGATCTCCGGCACGTGACTGTGCGGTGCCGCCCAAATCTGCGCGACGCCGCCCATGATGCCGCACAACAGATAGATGAAAACGAAGCCAATATGCCCGAGATAGCGCTCCATGCGCGGCCCGAACACTGCCAGAAACAGCATGTTGAAAAAGATATGCGCGTAGCCGCCGTGCAAGAACATCGACGTGATGACGGTGAGCCAGTACGGATGCGGCGATGGCGGCGGCAGTTGTACCGCGTGCGTGACGTTGTAGGG
>JBKPMZ010000081.1:0-5044 GCA_046732415.1 Vulcanimicrobiota bacterium | reverse complement strand
GTCGAGTACACGTCGAAGAGCAACTGCGGCAGATCGCGATCGCGGGGATACACTTTGTGCAGATCGTCTATGGACGTTGCGACCTGAACCGCCATGGGGCTTTCCTGGCGCGCGTAGCCATATTTGATGAGATAATTGACGCGATTGAGTTCGTTTCGGATGCCCAAAATCGACATGCCCATCGGTCCGAAATACTCGTCGGCCGGCGCGAGCGTCGTCATGAGCCGCGCGTGCGTCTCGGCGTTGACGCTGGCGATCGTCTTGAGCTGCGGCAACTGCGCGATGCGCGCCTCGAGTGCCTTCGCATTCGTTACGTCGTCGTCGGTATAGCCTTCCGCGGCATGCGACGCATTCAAAAGCGCATTCAGAAAGCCCGGTCCCCAGGTCGACGGCAGATCGGCGAGCGGAAAATCGGTCGAGTTCGCGCGCGCGATCGCAAGGCTGCGCCACGAGGGGTCATGGGTGAGCAGCCACCCGCGCCAATTCGCTTCGACGCGCAAGAGCTGCGCATTCGCGTCGTGCGGGAACTGCTGCGAAACGGCCGTCGCGTCTTCATCGGCATACTGCGCCAACTTCGCGGGGTCTTCCAGCGCATCAACGCGCGCGAGTAGATCCTTGGCTTTGGCTTGCTCGCCCGGGTCGGGGTTGTTGCGTTCGACGTACGTTGCGGCCTCGCGCACGTACCACGGCACCGCTTCGTGATTGATGAGCGGGTCGTAATGCAGCGAGGAGGCGATGTCGACGGTCACCTGTTCCAGTTGCGGATAGGCCGGATCGGACGCACGTTGCAGCGAGTATGCTCGCCCCGCGTTGAAGATCGTCGAGAGGTACAGATCCTGATTGTAAAATGTCCAGCCTTGCGCGTTCCCTTTCTCGTACGCCGCCTTCATCTCGGCGTAGAGCTTCGCGGGATCCGCCATGAAGGCGGCGCGGGAAGTGACCGGAGTCAGCATCGCAGCCGCACACAGCAGTGCGGCCAGAGGTTTACAAAACGCTCGTGTCATCCAATACAGAACGTAAGTTGTTGGTCAAAAGTGCGTTTTTGATCTCACGCGCGATCCGCCGGCCCGTGGACATCGGCTCGGAGTAGTTCAGGTACGAGTACGCCGACCCGTCGATGAACAGGTTGGTGCCCGCCACGATGCGCGCCGAAATCTCCATGATGTAGAACTGCATGTCCGGCGTGATGATCGTCTCGATGCAGAACGCGCCGAACAACCCCTTGGGCCCGCAAATCTCCTTGCTCACGCGGACGACGTCTTCGCCCATGCGGTACGCTTCGGCGAGCATCGACTCACGCAGTGAAACCGGCGAATTTCCGACGACGACGTACGAGGGGCTCACGTCCATGCCTTCCTGCGCCTGCGCGGGGATGCGGCCCAGCGAGTCGACGTTGGTTTCGTAGCGCCGGTCCATGCTCATGATCTCGAGTTTGTCTTCGAGCGGCGAATAGAAGTAATGAATGTAGAGCGGCACGCCCACGATGTATTCCTGGATAATGTGCGCTTCTTTGAGGTGCGCCGCGCGCCGTTCGAAATCCGCCGCATCGCGGATGAACATGTACCCTTTTCCGCCCGCCGCACCGTACAGCTTCACGATAACCGGCCGGTCGATCTCACCCGGCGTTTTGAACTGACGCGGCAGTTTCAGATTCGCGCGCGAAAGCCAGTCACGCTGCAGTTCGCGGCTTGCTTCCCAGTCGAGCACGGCCTTGTTTCCGAAATACGGAATCGTCATGCGCTTGTGCTCGTCCAGCGAAAGATACGCGACAAACGATCCGTGCGGCACCATGATGAGCTTGCGCTTCTCCAGCTCGGGCATGAGCTGCGTAAAGTCTTGATAGCGCTCGATGCCGATGACTTCGTCGACGAAACGGAACGAGCGGTATAAGCGCTCGGTGTCGCGATTGGCAATCGCGAGCGTGCGGAAGCCTTCGTCGTGCGCGCCTTTGAGAATCTGCAGCGCGGAGTGCGATCCGAGCGTCGCAATGGTGTAGGGCCTGTTCATTTTGAATGGCGCTCCAGCCGAGCTTCCGCGCCCCCCACTTCGTGGGGCCCCCATAGGGTTTGCGAGGCGGTATGGAATCGCTGCGTTACGACGCAGCAATTCCTTTCTTGCAACAAGATCATTGTTCTATTGCTCTTTCGATGGCGGGGTTGCACAAGAGTCGTTCGACGGCGGTGTGAACGGTTTGCGGATCGGCCGGCGCATGACCGTGCGTGAAGAGCCGCCAGCCGGCATAACGGCGTGCGCGCGTCACCCCCGCGATGCGCACCGGAACGTCCTGCACGTCGAGTTGTTCGATCCACACCTCGCCCTCGCGCGGCCTATCGGAATCCAAAACGTGCAGTTCGTGTTTGTTGGGATTGAACAGCGTCTCGTTACGCTCGACGCGCTGTTCGAAATCAGCAGTGTCTGCGCTGTCTTCGAGTTGCCAAATGTCGGCACGTTCCAGCCGGGCAATCTCGACGCCTAGACGGCGCAGTGCCGTAAGCGCCGTGTACGCTTCGTTGTCGGGAATCTTCAACTTGATTGCCACCGTGCGAAGACTCATGCGCGACGCAACGCCTTCGCAAACGCTTCGAACAGCGCAACGCCGCCGGACGGCGCGAGCATGTCGCGCCCGTCACGCCGGTCGGGATGATTGTAGTTCCACGCGTCTCGTTCGGGATGCGGCATGATGGCGAGCACGTTGCCTTCGCGATTCGTCAATGCCGCGCAGCCGAGCGCCGAGGCGTTCGGGACGGCGCGTTCGTCCACCGTTCCGTCGGCGTGCGCGTACACGAACGCGATGTGACCGCCTTCCGTAATTTCGCGCAGGTGCTCGGCCGTTGCGGCCAAACGGCCTTCGCCGTGCGCGGCCCACGCCGGAATCAGCGCACCGGGCTCGAGCGCCGCGGTAATCGCACAGCGCTCGGGTGCGATTGCCAGTTTCACGTACACATGTTTACAGACGAAGTGCGGCACCGGGCCGTTGCGCGTGAACGCGGCCGTCGGTTTGCGCACGGGTCCGGTCCCCGGGACGAGCCCAGCCTCCAGCACGATTTGGGCGCCGTTGCAAATGCCCAAAACCAGTTTGCCGCGCTGCGCGCCTTCGATGACGTAATCCATCATTGGATCGTGCGCGGATATCGCACCCGCGCGAATGCGGTCTTCGTACGCGAATCCGCCCGGCAGCACGTACGCATCGTACTGCGGCAGGCAAGCGGCCCGACTCCAATGCACCACATCGGTATCCAGGCCGACGTCGCGGCAGATGCGCCACGTTTCGACCTCGCTGTTCGTGCCCGGAAACACGAGCACCGCAACTTTCGCGCTCATGGATACACCTGAGCGAGCGGCGCACGCCAGCATTCGTACAATTCGTTCAAATCGAACTGCACCGGCCCCACATCGAACGTTGCCCCGTTCGCGGTGTGTCCGATCTGCATCACATCGACGTGCTCGGGCGCGATCGCGCGCAACGCCTGCGCGTCCGCGGCGTTCGCTTCGAACACGAAGCCTCCGCACTCACCGAAGTACGCTTCAAGATCGCCCACGACGCCGTTGCTCCAACTGGGCGCCGGCTCCAGCCGCACACCAATCGGCGTGTAGCCGGGTTGCAGCGTCGCAAACGCCATCTCGGCAAGCGCCGCCAGCGCGCCGCCGTTACCGATGCTGCGTGCGGACAGAATAAAGCCGGCATCCGCCGCCGCGCGGAAAAACGCGATTTCGTCGGTGGCGCGCTCGTAGTCTATCGGCGGCACGGGACCGCCGGTTTGTTCCAGCAGTTCCGCGAACACGGCGCCGCCTGCGGCATTCTGCGGGCGTCCGAGCAAGAACAGCGCGGACCCGCTGCGTTTCAAACCGGCTGTTACGACGTTTGAAACATCGTCGATGCCGCCGACGCACGCGATGATGGGCGAGGCCGGAATCGCATTTCCGGTTTTCGATTCGTTGTAGAGGCTCACGTTGCCGGAAACAAACGGCGTTCCCAGTTGACGCGCCGCCAGCGCGATGCCCTCGATCGCATATACGAGTTCGGAGTAATGTTCGATGTTGCGCGGGTTGCCGAAGTTCAGGCAATCGGTCAGGCCCAACGGCCGCGCGCCGACGGAAACGACTTTGCGAACCGCTTCGAGCACGGCGTATTGCGCGGCCAAAAACGGATCGACTTTACTGAATCGCGGATTACCCGCAATCGCAAGCGCGACGCCGAGCGGCGCACCGATGACGGGCGCGATAACGCCGGCGCATGCCGACCCGCGCGGGATGACGGTCGTGCCGCGTACCGCTCCGTCGTACCGCACGTACAGAGGCTCGCGCGAACAGACGTCGCGATGCGCGAGCACGCGCGGGAGCAGCTGCCGGAGATCGTGTTCGCCGACGACGTACCGGCGAGCCGGATCGGTGACTTTGCGCTCGCTCATCGGCCGCACGGCTAATTCGTCTCGAATCGATCCGGTAAGAAAATCGATCGGCACGTCCATAACGATTTCTGCCCCATGCCGCAGCACATAGCGTTTTTCACCTTGCACGGCACCGATGACCGTCGCGCACGCGCCTCGCGCGATCTGCGGCAGCGAGAATTCTTCGTTGTAAATGCGCAGCACGTCGGGCGTGACATCGCCGGGCAACACCCAGCACAGACGCTCCTGCGTCTCGCCCACAGCGATGACTTCGGGGGGCATGTTGTGGATCGCGGTGTTCACGTCGTCGAGATCGATGATTGCCCCGAATCCGCCGCTGCTGCAAATCTCCGCGCTGCAGCCCATAATGCCGCCCGCGCCCAAATCTTTGAAACCTGCGGTCACGCCGCGTTCGCGCAGATACTCGCATACGCGGTACGTCGCGCGCATGATTACGTTTTTCAGAAACGGATCGGGCACTTGCACCGCGCCCTTATTTGCGTCTTCGTCTTCTTCGTCGAGCGTCACCGACGAGAACGCGGCGCCGCCGAAACCGCTCGTGTCCGTGGCTTTGCCGACCAGAACGATGTCCCAGCCCTCGGAGTGCGCCGGAGCGGCCGAATGGATGATGTCCTGTTCTTTGAGCAGTCCCAACG
>JBKPMZ010000080.1:0-14364 GCA_046732415.1 Vulcanimicrobiota bacterium | reverse complement strand
GTGCGCGCTATTGCGGCATCGTTTTTGTGCTTCGATCTCGGCGTGGACTGGCGCACCGGCCTCGACGAATGGGAGCGGTATCTCGTCGAAGACGATCCGGCGCTCGCCATCGGAAATTGGCAGTGGGTTGCGGGCGTCGGCGCGGACCTAGCGGCGTATCCGCGCATTTACAATCCGGTCAAACAGGCGCGCCGCTTCGATCCGCTGGGCGTGTACGCGCGCACGTGGATCGAAGAACTTGCGCATTTGCCGGCGGGGGCAATTGCGACGCGCGCGGCAAGCGCGCAAATAGAGCTGCCGCTGTACGCGGAGCAGCCCTATCCGCAGCCGGTGGTGGATCACGATCGCGCTGCGCGCGAATTCTTACTGCGCTATCAGAATTCTATGCAGGCATACGATCGTCGAGCCAATCGCTGATAATCGGAACGCGCACGTCGTATCCGTGCCACGCTTTGATGCCGTAGTACACGCTGAGCACGATCCAAATCGGCAGCAGCAATCCGTAGAGGAGCGCGGAACTCCATCCGAGCGGTGTCCAGCCGACGAACGGCAGATTGATGAGGAACCACAGCGCCGCCGAGACGGCCGCCATGCCGACGTTGAAGCCGATGGCTTGATACGCGTGCTTGCGCAGACGCTTGGACTGCTTGCGATCGAAGAGCGACAGAACGGCGAGCGGGAAGAGCGGGTAGCCCAGTGCGACGAGCGCGCGCGATTCGGCCGAATCGTCGACTTCGCTCACGGTTGCATGCGGTTGCGCAGCCGGTTGTGCCGCCTGCTGCGGGCCGGTGTGCCACCACTGCTGCGCGCGCGGCGGCACTTCTCCGGCGACGGCCTTTTTCGCCGTGCCGGCAGCCTCCATCTTCGCCGCTAAGCGGCAGCTCGGGCAGGTGCCGGCGGTGTCGCGGCACGTCGCGCAAATCGGTTTGCCGCAGTCGGTGCATGCTGCGACGGACGGAACGTTTGAGTGAAAGTAGCAATCCACGGTGTTTCTCCCGGCTCTAGCTTCTTTCCAATGTACCGAAAACCGGCCGAGAGGTTTCAGGGCGTCGCGGCGGCAAGGCAGTGGCCGATGACCACCCGCGGAATCCTTGCGCGCCTGGCGCACGACGCGCGGCCCTACGCCGCAACGCTTGGCGTTGCGATCGCTCTGGGTACCGTTGCCGGCCTTTCCAACCTGGTCGGCCCTTGGGGCTTCAACCAGATCATCAATAAGGTCATCACCGCGCGCCACCCGCAGTTGCACGTGTTGTACGTGGCGCTGTTCGCCATTTTCGTCGCGATGATCTTGGGAGCCGTGGCGACGTATGGTCAGTCGTACCTGATGGCGTGGAGCGGGCAGCATCTCATCGCGAAGATGCGCGCGTACCTGTTCGAACGCATTCTGCGCCTGCCGCTCGGTGAATTTGCGAAATGGCGTCCGGGCGATCTCATCGCGCGCTTCAACAGCGATCTGCAGATCATGACCGACGCGGTCAGCATTTCGCTGCCGCAACTCGTCACCAACACCGTGACGTTCGTCTCGTCATTCGTGCTGATGATCTACATGGACTGGCTGCTGACGTGTTCGCTGATCGTGGTCGCGCCGATCATCTCGATCGCCGTTTCGCGTTTTCAGCGATTGATCTCCAGCAGCACGACGCGATCGCAGCAGCGCGTCGCCGATCTCTCGGCGACGCTTACCGAAGCGCTCACCGGACAGCGCATCATCAAAGCGTTTGGGCGAGAGAGTTACGAAGCGCAGCGTTTCCGCCAACGCAACGACGAGTACTTCAGCGTCTACATGAAGCTTACGCAGTTCATTCAGACGCAGCCGCTGGTGCTTTCCGTGCTGATGACGACGGCCGTCGTCGGCATCATCTGGCTTTCCACGCGTGAAGTCGTGGTCGGCCGGCTGAACGTCGGTGAACTCTTTCAATATTGGGCGCTGCTTGCCAACTTGATCAATCCGATGAACCGTTTCGCGGCGTTCGTCGGCGAACTGAGCAAAGCGGTCGTCGGCGCCGGCCGCGTCTACGAAATTTTGGATCTTCCGGTCGAGCGTGCCGACAAGCCCGGTGCCGTCACGCTGCAGAACGTGCGCGGGCGTATCGCGTTCGAGCGCGTGCGCTTTTCGTACTCGACGGACGAAGCACCGGTGCTCGACGATTTTTCCGCGGAGATCGACGCTGGGCAGATCGTCGCGCTGGTCGGACCATCGGGCGCCGGCAAGACGACGATCGTGAATCTGGTGCCGCGCTTTTACGAGCCGCAGAGCGGGCGTATCACGCTCGACGGCATCGATCTCGCCGACGTGCGGCTTGCCGATCTGCGCGCGGCCATCGGCATCGTGCCGCAAGAGGCGCAGCTGTTCCGCGGCAGCATCGGCGAGAACATCCGGTACGGCCGCTTGGAAGCTACCGACGAAGAAGTGCGCGCCGCCGCCCGAGAAGCAAACGCCGAGGAGTTCATCCTCGGGTTTCCCGAGGGCTACGAAACGGAAGTGGGCGAACGCGGTTTGCGCCTGTCGGGCGGTCAGCGCCAGCGCGTCGCGATAGCGCGCGCCATCTTACGGGATCCGCGGATCCTGATACTCGACGAGGCCACCAGCGCGCTCGACAGCCACTCCGAGGTACTTATCGAGCAGGCGCTCGACCGCTTGCTGCCTGGGCGGACTACGCTCATCATCGCGCACCGGCTCTCGACGATCCGGCGCGCGCACACTATCCTCTATATCGAAGCCGGCAGGGTGGTCGAAATGGGTTCGCACGAATCGCTGCTTGCCAAGGGCGGCGCCTACGCGCGGCTCCATGCCACGCAGTTTGCGTAGGGCCGCCGTTCAACATTTGCGGCCAAGCAACCGATACGGATGTAGATGAACGACGTCAACTCGGTCTCGTTCGGCCCAACGGTCGACACGCTGAGCAATGCCATTGCGGGCGCGGACATGCAACAGACCGCCATCGCCGAGAACATTGCCAACGTCAATACGCCGGGCTACAGGCGCCAGTCCGTGTCGTTCAAGGACGCCCTCGCGGCGGCCGAAGGCGATTCGTCCGGCGATGACCTCGGCATGCTCACCGACAGCGATCGGCAGTTCGCGCTCGGCTCGCAAGCCGCTCCACAACCGTTCGATCCGCAAGTGCAAGTCGATACGACCGACAAGATGCGCGTCGACGGCAGCAACGTGGACGTCGATCAAGAAACCGCGCAACTTGCGCAAAACTCGGGCTACTCGCAAACGATGGCGCAACTGCTGCAAGTGCAGTTCATGCGTTTGCGTGAAGCGATTACGGAGCAGCCGCACTAATGGGCTTCTATAGTTCGGTCGAGATCAGTGCCTCGGGTCTTTCCGCGGAACGTTTGGCGATGGACGTCATCGCGAACAACATCGCGAACGCCAACACCACGCACACGCCGGGCGGCGGTCCGTTCAAACGTCAGCTCGTCGTTTTCGCGCAGAAACCGGGCGGCGCGCCGGAAACCGCGGGGGATCCGAACGAAATCGACAAAATGGGACAGGGCGGCGTGGAAGTGCTCGGCGTCGAGCAGGATCAAAGCCCCGACAGGCTCGTCTTCGATCCGAGCAATCCCGATGCGGATGCGCGCGGCTACGTGCACTATCCGAACGTCTCCGTGGTCAAGGAAATGGTCGACATGATGGCCGCCTCGCGAGCATATGAAGCGAACGTGTCGGCGATGCAGGAAGCGCGCAACATGACCAACGCAGCGCTGAACATTTTGCGGTCGTAGCGGCCGAATAAGAAGGGGAGCCAGTGGATATCAATTCGTCGTACGACGCAGCAATGCGCAGCGCGATTCCGGGAACGTTCGTTCCGGATATCGGCACCGGCAGCAGTAACGACGTTCAGACGCAAGCGATTCCGGGCGGCGCGGCCACCGGCGCTCCTTCATTCAAGGACACCGTCAAGTCGTTCTTGAGCGACGTCAACGACAAAGTGACCTCGTCGGATCAACTTTCGCGCGATCTCGCCGCCGGGCGCACCAACGACGTGAGCAAAGTCGTCACGTCGGTGGAAGAAGCGAATTTGGCGATGCAGTTCACGATGGCGATCCGCAACAAATTGCTGGACGCCTACACCGAAATCTCGCGCATGCAGGTCTAAACGCGGCTGTCCGCTCCCGGGGGAGAATGCCGGTCGATGAAGTATCGGCGCCCGGGAAGGGTAAAGAGCCAAGCGTGTTACTGCAGCGGTCCGTTTCAACGGAACGGGGAGAGGTTCGCACCCAGGCGCAGCGCAGCGTCCTGGCCCGTCATATTCCGTGGATCGCCGCCGGCCTGACGCTGGCGCTGCACATAGCAGGCAACCCGCACTACGGTTTCTTCCGCGATGAGCTGTATTTCATCATCTGCGGCTTCCGCCCGGACATCGGCTACGTCGATCAGCCCTCGCTCGTTCCGCTTTTAGCGGCGTTTTCGCAGACCTTCGGAATTTCGCTGTTCGCATTGCGCGCGATTCCGGCGGTGTTTGCCGCAGTCACCACGTACGTCGCGAGCCGCTTCGCGGTGGAATTGGGCGGCGGCCGGTTCGCGATCATCGTTGCGGCGCTGGTGACGACGTTCGCGCCGCAGATGCTCGCATTCGGATCGCGGCTCTCGCCGGACACCGTGGAGATGGCGGTGTGGCCGCTCGTCGCGCTGCTCGTCTATCGTATCTCGCGCGGCGCGGACCCGCGGTGGTGGGTCGCCGCCGGAGCGCTGACCGCGTTCGGTTTTTGGAGCAAGTACAGCATCGCGTTTTTCGCGGTCGCGATCGTCGTTGGGCTGTTGCTCACGCCGCAACGCACGATTCTGCGCACGAGATGGTTTGCGGCCGCGGTGGTGCTGTGCGCGGGGCTCATCGCACCGAACGTGTGGTGGCAATGGCATTATCACTTTCCGATGCTGCAGCTGCTGCACAACGACTACGGCAAGTTCATGCTCAGATGGCCGCCGTTCCCGCTGCAGCAAATTATGATCGAGAGCCCGCTGCTCTCCATCGTGTGGCTCGTCGGCTTGGGCTGGCTGTTCGCGAACATGCGCACGCGTTTCTTGGCGTACACGTATGCAGTGCTCATCGCGATGATGTGGGCAGGCGATGCCAAGGCGTACTATCCCGGTCCGGTATATGCGTATCTCATCGCCGCGGGCGCGGTGCCGATCGAACGATGGACGGGCGTACGGCACAAATGGCGCGTTGCCATAGTGGCGGTCGTGATCGCGTTCGCCATTCCGTCAACGCCGTTCGTGCTGCCCATCGTGCCGATGAACACGTACATCCGCTATCAGGAGTTTTTGGGCAACGTCTTCCACATTTCGTTCCACGTGCAGAAAACGACGAACCGCACGCCGATTCAATACTATGCGGATATGACGGGCTGGCCGGAGCTGGAAGATCGAGTTGCGAGCGTGTACCAGTCGCTGCCTGCGGCCGAACGATCGCGCGCGGCGATTTACGCGCACAATTTCGGTGAAGCGAGCGCCATCGATCTCTACGGCGCGGCAGATCGACTGCCGCCGGCAATCAGCGGCAACAACACGTACTGGTTGTGGGGCACACACGGTTACAGCGGCGAAGTCGTGATCGACGTGAACGGGCGCGAGCTGCTGCCGTATTACCGCTCGGTGCGGCGTGTCGGCACGTTTTACAATCCGCTCGCGATGCCGTACGAGAACAATCTGCCGATTTGGGTGCTGCGTAATCCGAAGCAGCCACTCTCGGCAATTTGGCCGCGCCTCAAGAACTATTCGTACGCGTTCGGCGGCTTATAGCGTTACGAATTTCAGCGAAAAATTCGGCGTCGAGAACCGCGTGTTCGGATTGTAGTACGTCGCGCGAACCAGGCCGATAGGCAAACGATCCTCGAACGAAAACGTCACGTTCGCGGCGCCGGCGGCATACTGGTAACCCAGCGAAACGGTACCGTGCCGCAGCCGGTGCATAAGCGATGCGCTGTCGCTCTCTTCCGGTTCGGTCAGCGCGAGCACGCCGGTCGTCATCGTTTGGCGGTGCGCCAGTTGCATCATTCCGAGCAGCGGAACGTCGAAGCCGCCGGAGATCGCCAGTTCGCGCGCGAGTCCGCCGTCGTAATGGTCCTGATGAAACGAGAGACGCGCGTTCTCGTCGCCGTGCTGGTACTGCAGTTGCGCGCCGCTTTGGGCGAACGGCAGCGCGCCGTATTGCGTCGCGGCGTTCGCCGCGGCGTCGACGTCGAACGTAAAGGTGGGGCTGAGCGCTGCGGAGATTGCTGCGCGCTCGTCGCCCGAGGCAAGATCGCCGAAATCGTCGCGGTAGCGGTCGGCGCCGGCGTTGACGGAGATGCCGCCGAACTGCCGCGACGCGGTGAGCGTATAGCCGCGCGTACCAGGCGCAGGCGCATCGCCGCTGGTGTCGTTGTACTGCGGCCCCGCGGTATTCCATCGCATTTCGAACGCGCTGTTATCGCCGTACAGCGAGAAATCGTAGTAACTGTAATTCGCTTGGGACGCGTCAGTGACGCCCGAGCCGCGATCTCCGGACATGCCGGCCGAAAATCGCATGTTCTGCTGGTTGTCGAACGCGAACGAAAGCGCTTGCGTTACGTCGTACGCCGAACCGTTCTCGCTCGCGATGCGCGCCACGCCGGCCGACGTGCGCCCGTCGGTGCTGCTCCATCCGACGGATTGTGCGTCGTGCTGCGAGCCGTCGGCACCCTTCGCCTCGACACCGGCGAAGTGAAAGTTATCGCGCGATTGGGCGACGGCGACCCCTTGCGCGTTTGACGGAATCTCGGGCGAGGGCAGTGATGCCGCGGGATCGGTCCAGAGGCGCTGTACTTGCGACGCGGGCGCGACGCTGAGCGCGGGCGATGGCGGCGCAGCGGCGGTAAAGACTCCGGCGGCGTGTCCGCTGAACGCGGCCGCGTACAGCACGTTGCCGGGCTGCTCGCTCGACGCGGGCCAGGTGTACGCCAAATGACGGCCCGGTACTTCACGCGCGAATTGCACGAGCCAGTGCGACTGTCCATCTCGGGTGAACATCGCTTCAGGAAAACGCATGACGACGCGATAGCCGTCGCGCGCGGGTGTTTCTTTCGCGGTCCACTGCGGCATGGCACCCGCACTGCATGTGCCCGACACTGCGCCTTTCGCATCGGCTTTGAACCGGTAGGCGGCTTTATCGGACCACAGGTACAGCGAGACTGCGTCGCCGTTCTGCGTATCCGCAGCGGCCGCATCGAACGCCACGTACAGCGACGTTCCGTCTTCGAGTAAATAGACGTCGGTGTTCTGGAACCGCTCGTGCGCCGCTTTGCGCCATTCGGGCGCGTCGAGCGACGCAGGCGGTGCGGCCGTCCATGCCGGTCGCAGCAGTGCGGCAGTCAGTGCAGCGAGCACAACCATCGGCACACGGCTTTGCGCATCACGCGCGCGGCGGCCTCCCTCACCAACGCAACTTTAATCTTCGCCGGCGATACGTATCAGCGAATGCTCGAGTTCCTCGCCGAAATCTCGTGGGAATTTATCAAAGAACCCCTCGCGCTCGCTTTGTCGCGTACGCCTCATTCGGCCCGCGCTACCACACTAATTACCCTACGGAACATCTATCAGCATGTTGGTCGCCCATTTTAAAAAACGGGTTGGTGCGGTCGGCGCGTGCTGGTTTTGGGCGGCTGTGAATTGCGCCCGTAGCCAGGATGGCGTTTCTTAGGGCGCAAGAGGCGAGGTCCGGGTTTTCGCACGATGCGAAAATCGGACCGTCCGCCAAAAACCAGCACGCGTCGACCAGCGCCAAACGCGAACGGCTAAAGTCAAGCGACCACATGCCGATAGATTGAAGTGAACGCGGCTGGACTGCCTCTCGCACGGGGTGGGAGCCGCGGCGGAACCCGACTGATTGACGGTTCCGCAGTACGAGGCCTGATGTGCCGAGTACGCCCAGTTCGTGCGGAGGTTTTGCTTTTGGTACGTGGACTTTATACTGCGGCATCGGGAGCGCTGGTAGCACAATCGCAGGCTGACGTCATCGCGAACAACCTGGCGAACGTGAACACCAGCGGCTTCAAACGTACGCTGCTGCAGGTGCAATCGGGTCCTGAAATGGGCCTGTACCGCCAAGAAACCGTTCCATCGGGTAACCCGCGCGGAACGTCGAGCAACGCATTCGTCGGTACGCTCGGCATGGGCGCGCAGGTGATGGACACGCCCGCCGTCTTCGAGCAAGGCACCCTGGCGCAGACCGGAAATCCGCTCGACCTTGCCATTCAAGGCAATGCATTTTTCGCGATTCGCACGCCGCAAGGCTTGCGCTATACGCGCGACGGCCAGTTCGCCGAAGATCCCACGGGGCGTCTAGTGACGATGGACGGCAACCTCGTGCTCGGCACGAACGGCCCGATCCAACTGCAGCAGAACGCCGGCGCGGTGCAGATCGATCAAAACGGCCAGATTACGCAGGGCGGCCGGCTCATCGACACCGTTGCGCTCGTGCAGTTCGGCAATCTCACGCAGGTGCGTCCCGAAGGCGATAACCGCTTCATCGCGAGCAACGCCGCGCTTCCCGCGCGCGCCGCGGCCGGGTCGTCGAGCATTCATCAAGGTTTTCTCGAGAAAAGCAACGCGAACGTCGTGCGCGAGATGGTCAACCTGATCACCGCGCAGCGCTGGTTCGAAGCCAATCAAAAAGTGATTCAAACGCAAGATCAAGCCAACGGCTGGGCGATCGAAACGGTCGCCAACAGTCAGAAGTAAAGGAGCCCGTTCACCGTCATGATGCGAGCACTCTACACCGCGGCCAGCGGAATGGAAGCCCAGCAATATCAGATGGACACCATTTCCAACAACCTGGCGAACGTGAACACGACCGGGTTCCGGCGCAACGAAGCGCGCTTCCAGGATTTGGTGTATCAGGAACTTCGCGCGCCGGGAACGCCGGTTGGCGCGAGCGTCGTTCCGGTGGGTCAGGACGTCGGTCTGGGCGTGAAAGTCGGATCGTCGGAGAAGATCTTCACGCAAGGCAATTTGATTCAAACCGGCAACGCGCTCGACGTCGCGATCGAAGGCGACGGCTTCTTCCAAGTGACGATGCCCGACGGTACGACCGCGTATACGCGCGACGGTTCGTTCAAGCGCGACGCGAACGGCGCCATCGTCACGGCCGACGGCTATTTCGTGCAGCCGCAGATCACGATTCCGCAGAATGCGCAGCAACTGAGTATCGGCGAAGACGGCACCGTCACGGCGCTCGTCCCCGGATCGAATCTGCCGCAGCAACTCGGACAGATTCAACTCGCGCGGTTCGTCAATCCGGCGGGTCTTTCGCCGCTGGGCGGTCACAACTTGTACACGCAGACGGCCGCGTCGGGTGCGCCGATTGTGACGCAAGCGGGATTGAACGGCGCCGGCACGCTGCAAGGCGGCTACCTGGAAAATTCCAACGTGCAAGTGGTGCAGGAAATCGTCAACATGATTACCTCGCAGCGCGCGTTCGAAGCTAACTCAAAAACCATCACGGCTGCGGACGAAATGCTGCAGACCGCCAACCAGATTATTCGATAAGATGATGCGCTCGCTGATCGCTCTGGCCGTCGCACTCCTTACGCTCGCACCGCTTGCCGTGCGCGCGCAGGGTTCCGTGCTGACCGTGAGCGGCCGGCGTATCGCGCAGGCCGCTTCGCGCGAAATCGCCGACCTCGCGCACGATGCGGATCATCAGTACGTCGCGGTTTCTGTGGTCCCCGATCAAGTCGTGACCGGCGCGCACGTTTCACTGCACGCGCAGTCGCCAATAGGCACGCCGTCGTTTGTGAACGTGCCGGTTGCCATCAACGTCGACGGTAAACTCGACCGCACGGTGTACGTCGGTTATCGCATGCAGCAGTACATCGAAACGGCGGTCGCGGCGCACGACATCGTGCCGGGAACGGTGCTCTCGGCGGACGATCTCGTCATGGCACGCGTGCCGTACACCGGCCGCCCCGGCAACGGCATCGACGCGCTGGTCGGGCGCAGACTCAGCGGCAGTCTGCTCAAAGGCCAGCCGGTGACCATTGCCGCGACGGCCGTCAATGAAATCGTCAAGGCGGGTGCGACGGTCGTGCTCATCGTTCGCGATGCGGGCGTGCAAGTGAGTGCCGACGGCATCGCGCGTACGAGCGGCGGACTTGGTGATGAAGTGTCCGTGTACAATCCCTCGACGCACAAGGCAATCTCGGGCACCGTGACGGCGCCCAATACGGTCGAACTCGATATTTCAGGAGGCGATCAAGAATGAGAAAGGCACGCAGTTTCGCGATTGCGGTTGCGCTGCTCATGCTGCCCGCGGCCACGCTGGCCGACACGCTGTACGTTGCGGCTCCGCCGGCTGTCGGTCCGGGGCACCCGCTTCGTTTAGGACCGGATCACCGTGCCGCGCAGGTGGGCGATCTGCTGCACATCGAGTTCAATTTCGCGGTCCAGAGCAACAGCAGCGACATCTCGAACCAGAGCAAACAGTTCAGCGTCGGTTCCTCGAACGGCACCGGCGGTGGCAGCGGCACGACGGGAATTCGTCTGCTCGGCGGACTGGTGAATATTCCGACCTCACTGGGCGGCAACACCGGATCGCAGAGTTCGCGCACGGAGACGGGCACCACGTCGTTCATCAGCGACATGATGGCGACCGTCGTCAACGTGCTGCCGAGCGGCGTGCTGCAGATTGCCGGCGATCAAAACATGGCGGTGAACGGTCAGAACCAGACGCTGCATATCACCGGATTTGTCCGTCCGGAAGATATCGACAGCAGCGACACGGTGCTCTCCTCGCGCGTTGCCGACGTTCAGGGTACGTTCAACGGAAACTTCCAAGAGAAAAAGGTCGGGCTCATCCGGCGGATTCTCAATTGGCTGTTTTAGGTAGATGACGATGAAGAGTGTGTACAAAGCAATTTTCGTGAGTATGACGGCGGCGCTCGTTGCGAACGTGTTCGCAATGGCCCCCGCGCGCGCGACGAGCGTCTTGGTGAAAGACATCGCGCACGTGCAAGGCGTCACCGGCAATCAACTCGTCGGCTACGGGCTGGTGACCGGTTTGAACGGCACGGGCGATTCCACGTCGGTCATCTTCACGAGCCAGACCATACAAAACGTTTTACAGTCGTTCGGTCTATCGACCACGAGCAACGAAGTACGGACACGCGACGTTGCCGCGGTCATGGTTACGGCGACGTTGCCGCCGTTCGCACACTCCGGCGACAACGTCGACGTGACTGTCTCGGCGATGGGTGATTCGAGCAGCCTGCAAGGCGGAACGCTGGTGCTCACCGAGCTCAAAGCCGCCAACGATTTGGTGTACGCGACGGCGCAAGGCCCGGTGTCCATCGGCGGTTTTTCCGCCTCCTTCGATGCGACCAGCACCACGAAAAATCATCCGACGGCGGGGCGCATTCCCAACGGTGCGGTGATCGCGCGCGACATGATTACGCCGATTCAAAACGGCGACGGCTTTAACTACGTCATCACGACGCCCGACTTCAAAACCGCGGCGAACTTGGCGACCGCGCTCAATCACCGCTTCGGCGGCGGAACGGCGGGCGCGACGGATGCCGAAACCGTACACGTCACGCTGCCGCCGGCCTATCGGAACAATCCGGTGCAGTTTTTGGCCGATGCGAGCGACGTCTCGCTCACGCAAGACGAGCTTGCCAAAGTCGTCATGAACGAGCGCACCGGCACGATCGTCTTCGGCGGCGACATCAAACTGGCGCCGTGCGCGATTGCCCACGGTAACCTGTCCATCACGATTACGCAAGAGAACAAGTACGTGCCCTCGCCTTTCAGCGCGAGCGGCGGCGGGCTGCAAACCAACACTCGCGTGACGGCGCAGGAAGAGAAGAAGCGCCTCACCTTCATCTCGGGTGCCGCGACGCTTTCGTCGGTGGTGCGCGCGCTCAATACGATGGGCGTATCGCCGCGCGACCTCATCGCCATCGTGCAGGCGCTGCGTCAGGCGGGCGCGCTGCAAGCGGATCTGGAGATCCAGTAGTGGACATCGAGAAGCTCCGGCAAGCGCAAGCACAGCAAGTCCAGCAGTACACGCCGCAGCAGAAGGCGGCGCTGGAGAATCTGCACAAAGCCGCGACGCAGCTCGAAGGCGTGTTCTTGGACATGCTCTTCACCGCGATGCGTCAAACAGTGCCGCAGCAATCGATTTTCGGCAAGCAATCCAACGCCGAGCAGACCTTTCAGTCGATGCTCGACGAGCAGCGTTCGCAGCAAGTCGCGCAAAGCGGCTCCATGGGCATCGCGAAAGTGTTGGAAGAGCAGCTCAAGCAAAGCGTGCTCGCCGACGCCGGCCGCGAGTCCAAGTACGAAGTTCCGAAGGAGTTGGAACCGTGATTGCCGCCGCACCGCAGCGCCAGCAGCGCTCCGATTCTTGGGAAGCGTTCGGCATGGCGCTCGCGGAGGAAGCCGCCGCGCTGCAGCGGCTCAATGCGGCTGCGGTGCATTTGACGCAAGTGCTCGTGGACGGATCGCCCGAAGCGATTGTCGAGTCGGATCGCGCGCTCAACGCCGCGCGTGCGGTGCATCAAACCGCGTGCTCGAAGCGGCGCGGTATGCAGGCTCGCGGTTTCGGGCAGATGACGCTCCAGCAAGTGTGCCGGTACGCGCCACGCCACATCTCGCCGTATCTGCACCGCTATCTCGCCGAGATCACGTATGGTTCGATCTCGCTCGGCATCACGATTTCGAATAACAAATCGCTCATCGTAGCCGGCCTGCAGCGCCTCGTGAACGTCACGCAAAAACTGCAGGAGCATGCGACGGAACGCACCGGCGTCTACAAACGGCGAGGCTACGTCGCACCTCCCGGAGCCAGCGTCCTAGTGAGTAGCAAGGTATGAGTGGGTTAGGCAGTTTCTTCGGTTTCGGCGTACTCGGAAACGCACTGTCGGCGTATCAGCAAGCGGTGGACGTCACCTCGGACAACATCGCGAACATGAATACGCCCGGCGCTTCGCGCCAGGTCGTGCACGTCCAGCAAATGGATCCCGTCGCGGGATCGCCGTTCGCGGACACGCACTTCACGGGAACGTTCGGCAACGGATCGATCGTCGCGAGCGTCGAGCGCATTCATCAGGATTCATACGACTCGCTGTTCCGCGGCGCATCCGCTTCGCAGAACTATTACAACATCGAACAAAACCAATTGCAGGCGCTGCAGGCGACACTCGGCGAGCCGAACAACGGCATTAACGCCTACTTCACGGCATTCCAGACCGCGATCAGCCAACTCGTGGATCAAGTCGGTACGGGTTCGACGAGTTCGCGCGCGAACGTGCTTTCCGCGGCACAGGCGCTGACACAGGCGCTGAATGCCGCATCGAACACGCTCTCACTGCAAAAAGGGCAAGTGCTTCAGCAAGCCGGTTCCGTCGTAAATACGGTCAACGGCATCCTCGACAAAATCGCGGCGCTCAACGGGCAGATTCGCGCCTCGACGGCCGTCGGCGACAGCCCGAATACGTTTGAAGATCAGCGCGACGAGCTGATCGACCAGCTCTCGCAGTATATTTCGACGCAAACCGCGATTCAACCCGACGGCTCGACGCTCGTCACGGTCAACGGTCAGGCGCTGGTCAACGACGACGTCGCCTATCACTTGGCGCAACCGGTCGTGGGCGTCGCGGCAAACGGCGCACCCACGTTCAAGGTCGATTTCGCCAGCAACCCGGCGGCTGCGCTGAACGCACCGGGCATTCCGCTGGGCAGCGGACAACTCGCCGCGTTCGCGGATCTGTACAACAACAAATTGACGACGTACGGCGAACAACTCGACGATTTCGCGTCGGCGATGTCCAACGAAGTCAACCGCATCACGCAGGCGGGCTACGATCAAAACGGCGTGGCCGGTACGGCGCTGTTTCAGCCGATCGTCGCGACGCTGCCGATCTCGGCGGGCAACATCAAAGTCGGCATTACCAATCCCTCGCAGCTTCCCGTCGCGCTTGCATCGACGGCGGCTGGTTCGCTGGTAACGAATTTAAACTCCGCGAACAACACGGTCGATACCGCCTCGGCAATGAACGGCAATGGCGCCTTAGCCGATCCGCCGAGTGCCGCCGGCATTACCGGAACGCTTACCGTTACGGTCGACGGCGTCGCGCAGACGTTTACGTACAACACGAATACGACGGATACGTCCGTTGACGCGTTCATCAGCCACTTCAACGCCCAGCATTTCGGCGTGACGGCCAGTTTTGACGCAAGCGGCCAGCGCATCGTGTTTACGCGCGATCCGGTAAATACGGACCTGGTGCATCGGGCGGCGCAGGGCGCGACGCTCACCAGTCCGGCGTTCACCATTACCGATAGCAACAACCCCGCGACCGCCGGTACCTCCCTGCTGGGAGCGCTCGGTGCGGGCG
>JBKPMZ010000079.1:0-5742 GCA_046732415.1 Vulcanimicrobiota bacterium | reverse complement strand
GACCAGTACCGCGTGGGCTACCGCGCACAAGCCTCGCATACCAACGTAGCCACACGCAGCGGCAGCGGTATCAAGCACATTTCTCCGGTAGGCTCGAGCAGCAAAGTGTCGTGTCCGCCGAACTGGAAGTTCTGCTAAAGGTAAGACTGGGCACACAGGAGGCAAAGCGGAGAAGCGGTACATACGTATCGTTTCTCTGCTTTTTCTGTAGTTGGGGATTATGAGACGTTTCTTTTCGCTTGGCGTGCGCGTTGCCGCACTCGCCGGCATACTCGCACTCGCGCTGAGCAACCCGCACGTGCGCGCAGCGGTGCAGCTGCAAAGCGGCATCGACCTGCGCAATCTGGACCGCACGTGCAAGCCGTGCCAAGACTTCTATCAGTTCGCCACGGGCGGCTGGGTTAAGAAGCATCCGATTCCGGCGGCGTATCCGGCATGGGGCAACTTCGACGTGCTCGCCGAGCGCAATCAAAACGTGCTGCACTCGATTCTGCAAAGCGCTGCGAAGTCGAACGCGAAACCCGGAACGAACGAACAAAAGATCGGCGACTTCTACGCCAGTTGCATGAACACGGCCGCGATCGACGCGGCGGGCACCAGGCCCATTGCCGGCGATCTGGCGCTTGCAGCACATGCATCGTCGTCGAACATCGGCACGACGCTCGCCGCGCTGCAGCGTGACGGCGTGGACGCGTTCTTCGGCTTCGGACCGGAACCCGACTTCAAAAACAGCACGCAAAACATTGCGGGTTTCGGGCAAAGCGGTCTGGGCATGCCGGATCGGGACTACTATTTGAACACGGATGCAAAGACCGTCACGGTTCGCAAAGCGTACCAAGCGCACGTGCAAAAGATGTTCGAACTGCTGGGCGATTCCGCCGACACCGCGGCCAAAGAAGCGCAATCCGTGATGAACGTCGAGACGGCGATGGCCAAGGGCCAACTCTCGCGAGTGGAACGCCGCGATCCTCAGAAGATCTATCACAAGATGACGCTCGGCGCGGCGGAGCAACTCGCGCCGAGCCTGCAGCTCGCATCTTACATCAAAGACAACGGCGTGGCAGCGAGCGTGCCGGTGAACGTCGCTGAGCCCGACTACTTCAAAGCGCTTTCGACGCAGGTTGCGGCGCTGAGCCCCGACGATCTGCACGCGTACCTGCGCTGGCACGTGGTGCACGCGTTCGCGAATGCATTGCCAACAGCGTTTGTAAACGAGAACTTCAACTTCTACTCCAAGACGTTGCAAGGCACGACCAAGCAGATCGACCGCTGGAAGCGCTGCACGCGTGCAACGAACGGTGCGCTGGGCGAAGCGCTCGGCCAGTTCTACGTCGCGCGTACGTTCCCGCCGTCGGCGAAAGCGCAAGCACTCTCGATGGTCAAGAACATCAAGGCCGAGTTGCGCGACGACTTGAGCACGCTCTCGTGGATGTCGCCGCAGACGCGCGCCAAAGCCGTCGGCAAGCTGGATGCGTTTCTGCTGAAGATCGGCTATCCCGACAAATGGCGTTCGTATGCGGGCCTGCACGTGACGGCGGGACCGTACGCGGACAACGTGATCGCCTCCAATCGCTTCGATACGGATTTCGAAAACCACAAGATCGGCAAGCGCGTGGATCGCTCGGAATGGGGCATGACGCCGCCGACGGTGAACGCTTACTACAATCCAACGATCAACGAAATCGTGTTCCCCGCGGGTATTCTGCAGCCGCCGTTCTTCAACAAAGACGCGGACATGGCGGTAAATTACGGCGCCATCGGCGCGGTCGTCGGCCACGAGTCGACGCACGGCTTTGATGACGAGGGCCGCCAGTTCGATGCGCAGGGCAATCTGACCGATTGGTGGACGCCGCAAGATGCCGCACGCTTCAAAGCGCGCGCGCAGTGCGTGGTCGATCAGTGGAACAAACTGCAGCCGCTGCCGGGCGTGCACGAAAACGGACAGCTCGTCGAGGGCGAAGAGATCGCCGATCTCGGCGGCCTGACGATCGCGTACAAAGCGTTCGAGAAGTGGCAGGCGCATCATCCGCGCCGCACGATCGACGGCTTCACACCCGAACAGCGCTTCTTCATGGGATTCGCGCAGGTCTGGGCTGGAGCCGAGCGACCAGAATACGTCCGTTTGCTCGCGCAAACCGACGTGCACGGCTACGACAAGTTCCGCGTCAATCAGACGATGAGCGATATGCCGCAGTTTGCAAAAGCGTTCTTCTGCAAACTGAATGACCCGATGGTGCGCCCGAAGGCGCAGCAGTGCCAGATCTGGTGACGTAGCGAGGTGGGGGCGGCGCTACCAACCTCCGGAAGCGCCGCCTCCGCCGAATCCCGCTCCGGAAAAGCCGCCGCCCATGCTGCCGCCGGAGAAACCGCCACTGCCGCCCGACGACCATCCGCCGCCCAATCCGCCGGCCGATGCGCCCCAAAACCAGCCCGAACGCCCGCGCTTTTTAAAAAGCGATCCGATGAAGAACACGAGTATCCAACAAAAGATCAGGAAGATGATCAGGAACGCTGTTTGGTTGCTCGAGTCGCTGCTTTGCGCGGGCTGCGCAACCTCATGGCCGATCTTGTCTTTGAACGACGGCGTGATCGTGAGCAGCATGCCGTCGACCCCGCCTTGGATGGCGCCATCGACGTCGCCTGCGCGCATCTTGGGCACGATCGTGTCGCGAATGATGCGGCTGCTGTCCGCGTCGGTGAGGCTGGGTTCCAAACCGTAGCCGACTTCGATGCGGACTTTGTGATCGTCCATGAACGCGAAAAGGACCGCCGCATTGTCTTTACCGGCCTTGTCTTTGCCGGCGTGAATCTTCCACTTTTCCGCAGCATCGACGGTCCAGTCTTCGAGCGGCGTATCGCCCGTCGTTTTGTCGATGTAGACGAAAATGCGGTTGCCGGTCGCGTCGTAATACGAGCGCAGTTCTTTGCCGATCGACGCTGCGGCAGTGCTGCTGAGCACGTGCGCGTTGTCGGTAACGTAGTCGGTGGGAATCGGCGGAATGGCAACGTTCGCCGCCAGCAGCAGCGCGGCGATCATACGAGCACCTGCGTGGAAAAGTGTTCGTGGAGTTTTTCGCCGACGCGTGCTATGCCGTGCAGCAGGCCTTGCGTCATCTCGCCGCGCGCGAAATACGGCTGCATCTCGGCGACGAGCTGCTGCCAGAATGCATCGCCGACGCGATCGTGGATGGCGTCGTCGCCCACCACGGCAAAGCGGCGAGCGTTGGGCGCCACGAAAAATACGACGGCGTTACGATGTGCGTGTTCGTGCAAACGCGCGTGCAAAAAATGTTTGCGCGCATCTTCCAGCGCGTCTGCCGTTTTGCCGGCGACCACGCGAACGCCGATGCGTCCGCTGGTTCCGCGCTCCGCCTCGTCGATGGCGCGGCGGATGCGATCGCCCTCGAGCGGTTTCACTAGAACGAAACCTTCGGCGCGGTCTGCGCGCCCGGCTGCGCCTGGAAATACGACTTGTTGTTGAACTGCGCGCCGAACATGCCGGCATAGAGGTTCGTCGGGAACGTGTTGCGGCGCGTGTTGAATGCTTGCGCCGCGTCGTTATAGCGTTTGCGCTCGACAGCTATCCGGTTCTCCGTGCCTTCGAGCTGCGCTTGCAACGTGACGAAATTCTCGTTGGCTTTGAGTTGCGGATAATTTTCGACCGTGACCAGCAAACGCGAGAGCGCGCCGCCGAGCGAATTTTGCGCTTGTTCGAACTGCGCCATCGCCTGCGGATCGTTCACCGCGTTTTTGATGACGTCCGGCGAGAGTTGTCCGACGCTCGCGCGCGCCTGCGTGACGGCGATGTACGTGCTTTTTTCGAAATTCGCCGCACCTTTCACCGTGGCGACGAGGTTCGGAACGAGATCCGCGCGGCGCTGGTACACGTTCTGCACTTGGCCCCACTGCGCGTCGACGGCCTGGCTGAGCCCGACGAGCGCGTTGTACGAGGAAATCATCGAGATGACGATGATGACGACGATCGCCAGCACGATCCAAAGTGCGTACGATCGGCGCTGCGGTTGTGCCTGTTCCATATCCCCTCCTAGCGGGAAGTGCTACTCACGGTTGCGGGCGCTTGTTGCACGATGGCTTGATACTTGCGGTAGATCGCGTAATACGACGTGATGAGCGCCGCCATCGCGAACGCGAGCAGCCCGTCTCCGCCGAGCGCCGCCGCTCCCTGCGCGTGCGGCAAGTATGCTCGCAGAATAGCACGCGCGACGAATGCAACGAGCCAAATGCCGATAATGAGCGGCGAACTGCGCACGTACATCACGCCGCGGCATTCCGTCGGCCGTACGTCGGTGTGGCGGCCGCGCAAGAGTCCCAGCGGAATGCCCAGCACCGCGCCGAGTCCGAGTACCGCGGCGATTTGCCAATCGGGCGGCGGCGCTTGGCCGCTCAACGCGGAAGCGTACACGGTTGCCCAGATGCTGAACCCCGTCAGTGCGAGCAGGATGATCGGCGTGATCCACAGGCGCACGACGCTCATGCGCTGCGGACGCGCCATACGCCAAACGAAGAGTGCGATGACGACGACGTAGATGAGCGCCGTCAGCGCGGCGGGTTGTTGGACTGGCTGGGCGTGCACCGAAAACCTCCGGAAAACAGAAAAGGACGAGCACTAAAAAGCGCCCGTCCCCATTTCTGTGCCGGTGGGAACGGGTCCGCTACATGCCGCCCACGGCCGACATGGACGAGGGACCCATGCCGTGGATTTGGACGATCGTTTCGGTCTTCGTCATCGCGTAGTGATGCACGTTCGCAGGCAGCGATACGAAGGTACCGGCTGGGAGCTCTTTGAGGGCGGACTGGTCGATTTTGTCGCCGATGCCGACCCAAAGCGCTCCGGAAATCACGGTGACGTTTTCGGCCTCGCCGTGATAGTGCGGCGGCAGCGTGGTGTTTGCGGGAATCCGCAGACGTACCACAAAGGGGCCGCTCTTCGTGGGGTCACCCGCGAGCACCGCGACCTCCAGGCCCTTCATCATGCCCGTGCCGGGCATCCACTTCGTATCGTCCATGGTGACGATCGTCGGCGCCGCCGCGGCCGCCGTCGTTCCCGTTTGCGCTGAGGCGACTCCGTACGAGAGCGCCAATACGGCCGCCAGGGCTAGATGCAAAAGACGCATGTGTGCACCTCCGTCTGCCAGCGTAGCACCGCAGCCGGTGCAGCTGGGTGGGGCGTTCGTCCCCACCGCGCGCAAAGTAAAAGCCGCGCTTGTCGCGCGGCTTTTTCTCTTTGCAGAACCGAGCCAAAACGTCTTTCGCTCTCGGCGAGTCTTAGGCGCTCAAGGCCGAAGCGTAGTTCGCTACGCGAGGCCTTGGGCAACGCCAGAATCGCCAGAGCGAAAACGTTTTACTTGATCTCGACTTTGGCGCCGGCTTCTTCCAGCTTCTTCTTGACCGACTCCGCCTCGTCTTTGCTCACGCCTTCCTTCACGGCTTTGGGCGCGCTCTCGACGAACGTCTTGGCTTCGGTCAGACCCAGGCTCGTGATCTCGCGAACGGCCTTGATGACCTTGATCTTCTCTGCGCCCGCATCCGCGAGGATCACGTCGAACTCGGTCTTTTCCGCGGCCGGAGCGGCTGCACCGGCGCCTGCGCCCGGAGCGGCCATCATCATCGCCGGAGCGGCGGCGCTGACGCCATACTTCTCTTCGAGCTGTTTGACCAGATCCGCGAGCTCGAGCACGGTGAGTTTATCGATGGTTTCGATGATATCGGCAACTGCCATGA
>JBKPMZ010000078.1:0-3665 GCA_046732415.1 Vulcanimicrobiota bacterium | reverse complement strand
CTCGTATTCATTCTCGGTTCCATCTTCATCACGGCGTTTGCGATTTGCGTCGGCGGACCGTTCGGCGTTGCCGTCGGCATTTTTCTCTCGCAACTGGCGCCCAAACGTCTGGCGACGTTCATGAAACCGACGATTGAAATTCTCGTCGGTATTCCGTCGGTGGTGTACGGATGGCTCGGCCTCACGCTGCTCGCGCCGTTCATTCGCGAACATTTGGGCAGCCAAACCGGCTTCGGATTACTGACGGCCGGCATCGTGCTCTCGATCATGATTTTGCCGACGGTCATCTCGCTTGCCGAAGACGCGCTGCGTGCCGTGCCGCATTCGCTGGAAGAAGGCTCGATGGCACTTGGCGCCACGCAATGGCAAACGATTTGGAGCGTCATGCTGCCCGCTGCCCGCAGCGGCCTGACCGTTGCGGTGATTCTCGGTATTGCGCGCGCCATCGGCGAGGCGCTTGCCGTGCAGATGGTCATCGGCAATAGCGCCATTCTGCCGAAAGGCTTGCTCTCACCCACCGCCGCGCTGACGACGGAAATCGTTACCGACATGGGCAGCGCCCAGGAAGGCACGGTGCTCTACCACTCGCTGTTCACGATGGCGTTCTTGCTGCTGCTCATTGCGATGGCGTTGATCTTGGCGGTTCGCTTCGCGTTGCGGAGAAACGCCTGATGGCCATGATGGCAACGGCCGGCAGTGCAGCGGCGCGCAACACCGCGGCGCAGCGGCGCACGATGAACTCCCTCATGACCGGCGTGCTGTGGGCGGCGGCGCTCTCGATGATCGGGCTGCTGTTGTTTTTCGTCGGCTACATTTTGTATCTGGGCGCGCCCGTCATATCGTGGCATTTTCTGACCTCACCGCCGAGCGAAGTGGCCGCGGGCGGCGGCATCGGGCCCGAGATCTACAACTCATTCTACATTTTGTTTCTGACGCTGCTCTTTACCACGCCGGTTGCCACGGCCGGCGGCATTTATCTCCAGGAGTACGCGCGTCCGGGACTCTTCACATCGCTGGTACAGTTTTGCGCCGAGTCGCTCTCGACGATTCCGTCGATCGTCATGGGCCTGTTCGGTATGCTCGTGTTCGTCGATCTGTTTCACTGGCATTTTTCCGCCATCGGCGGCGCGCTGACGCTCACGATTTTGAATCTGCCCGCGCTCATGCGCGTGACGCAAGAGGCGCTGCAAACGGTGCCGCGCACGTACCGGGAAGGCTCCATGGCGCTCGGCGCGACCAAGTGGCAAACGATCCGCCGCGTCGTGCTGCCGAGCGCCATTGCTCCGCTGACGACCGGCATCGTGCTCATCGCCGGACGCATCTTCGGCGAAACGGCCGCGCTCATTTTCACCGCCGGAACCAGCGTATCGGTCGGGCGCTCTGCGTATGATTTGGGCCTGTTCCATCAGGCCGAGACACTCTCTGTGCACCTGTGGTACACGCATTCCGAGGCGGTCGTGCCCGACGTGACGAAAATCGGGAACGGATCGGCGCTCGTGCTGCTGGTAATGGTGCTGGTGTTCAACATCTCGGCCCGTTTACTCGGACGCGCGCTCAGCAAACGGCTCACAGGGAAATGACAGTCATCATGCAGGCTCCGGAGGTCATGCCGCGCTTGGAAAGCGATGCGGAAATAAAACTCTGCATCGACGATCTCAGCGTGTATTACGGGAGTTTTCAGGCGATCAAACACGCGTCGCTGAAAGTCCCCGAAAATTGCGTCATGGCGCTCATCGGGCCGTCGGGCTGCGGCAAGTCCACGTTCATTCGCGCGCTCAATCGCATGCACGATCTCGCGCCCGACGTACGCGTCGAAGGCACCGTTACGCTGGACGGCGACGATATTTACGCCAAGGACGTCGACCCCGTCACGATTCGTCATCGCATCGGTATGGTGTTTCAACGCCCGAATCCGTTTCCGAAATCGATCTTTGAAAACGTCGTATACGGGCCGCGTATTCACGGCGTTCGCAGCCGCAAGCGTTTGATGGAAATTGCGGAACGCAGCCTGCGCCATGCTGCACTTTGGGACGAAGTCAAGGATCGCCTGGACAAATCCGCACTCGATCTCTCCGGCGGGCAGCAGCAGCGTCTGTGCATCGCGCGCGTGCTTGCGGTCGAGCCGGAAGTGATCCTGATGGACGAGCCAGCTTCCGCGCTGGACCCCATTGCAACGAGCAAAATCGAAGACCTCATCGGCGAGTTGAAAAAAGAGTATACAGTCGTCATCGTGACGCATTCGATGCAGCAGGCGGCGCGAATCTCCGACTACACCGCGTTCTTTCTCATGGGTGAACTGGTTGAAATTGGCAATACGCGGGATATTTTCTTCAAGCCGCGCGACAAGCGCACAGAAGACTACATCACCGGACGCTACGGTTAGGAACGCCATGCACAACACCGTTTTTCGCGCGCTGATGCTCGGTGCGGCGATCGCGCTCCTCGGGGGCGCAGCCGCGTACGCGCAAGCGACACCCGCGCCAACCCCAACGCCGGCACCCAACGCATTCACCTACAGCGGATTCCTGCGCGCATACTATTTTACTCGCACGAATTTTCCCGCGACGTCGAAGACACCGAATCAAGCCAGTTTCAACCCCGCGATAAGTCTGCACGGCGCTTATGATTTCGGCGGCGGCTTTTCCGCCGGCGGCACGTACTTGTACGCCAATCCCTTCAACGGCTGCGAAGATCCGGCATCGCACTTGCATCAGCCATGCGCGAAGCATGCGGTAACGGCGCTTCCGGAAAACAATCCCGACGACACGTTGCCGGGCTATCGCATGAGTACACTCTATGAAGCCTATCTGCAGTACAAAGATGCGAACGCGTTGGCGCGCCTGGGCGATCAAGTACTGAATACGCCGTGGGCAAACCCGTCGGACTCGCGTCTGAAACCGGTCGCCTTCCGCGCGGCGGACGTGAGCTACAAGATCGATCCGAGCTGGACGATTGAAGGCGTGTACGCGAATCGTTTCGAGGACCGCGTGCAGTCCGATTTTGTCGACGGTACGCTGCTCACGCAGAACGGTTCGTTCCCCGATGCGCCGGGCGTCGGCAATACGGGCATCGCGGCCGGGCACGTCGCCGCGAACAACGGCTTTTATTACGGCCGCGTCGGCTACGCGCAAGGCCCAATCGCGGCGAACCTGCACTATTACGCGTTCGATCAAATCGCCAACGCGCTGTGGTTCGACGGCAAATACTCGTGGAAGGCGTACGGCAAACCGTTCATCGCCGTGCAAGCCGGAAATGAGGCGAACACCGGCACGTCGCTGATCGGCAAAATCAGCAGCACGTTGTTCGGCGTGCAATTGGGGTACTCGCCGTGGAGCACGGTCGATCTGACCGTGGGGGCGGATTTCATTCCGGTGAAATCGGATACGATTACGCTGCCGCTCACCGCATCGTGCGGCGCCAACGACGAAATCAAAGGCACGCTCATGTACTTCTTGCCGTCGGGCGGCACGCCCAACTGCAAGACGGTCTCGCCCGGTGTTCCGGGCGCGGTCGCGACGATCTACTACGGCGGCTGGGCGAGCCCGTACACCGATTCGTACGCGACGGATCCGCTGTTCGATACCAGTATCAGCCAAGGCATGATCGATCGGCGCAGCCCGGGATCGGGCGTGAAGATTTCCGGCACGTTCTACACCGCGCAGAAG
>JBKPMZ010000077.1:0-4134 GCA_046732415.1 Vulcanimicrobiota bacterium | reverse complement strand
GGTTGACTACGGCGGGGCGGATCGCCTGTTCAGCGCGATGGTTGGTAGCCGCAATCGTCGGGTCGATCAAAAACCAGAACCAATGCATGGCATGCTTCAGGATATGCAGAGCTGCACCGGTCAGCACGACAATTAGCAATGCTCTCAAGCTGAATTGGAATCGGCGGGGCATCAGCAACCACTCGCTCCAATAAGCACGTACATCGCCCGTGCCAACGGGAACGCCACGCCAGCGCCGAGCAAGCAGCCGAGCCAAGGGCGTTTGGTATTGAACACGAACGCCGCACCAAAGGCCGCTCCAGCCGCCTCGATTAAGCAGGCGCCGCCCAACGGGCCGGCCAACCCAGCGATAGCGACAACCAGCGCCAGAATGCCGAAACCAGCTATAAGCGTTTCTGACGGCACGGCACCAACTTGGAACTGGAATCGGCGGGGCATTCGCACATTGTAACCGGCCGCGACTGGGGCCTCCAAATCTCAGGCGGGTAAGCTAGCCGTCCAGGCGGCTTTCTTTTTGCGCAGTAGTGCTAGTTCCAATGCGGATCACTCAAGAGTGTTGAGCGGAGTTCCAGCGACAAGACGCCCAATATCCGTTGCATTGTGTTTCGGAGTGCAATTTCAGCCGCCACTGAGATTGCGGCTGCGGCGTGTTAGCGCGGCCGCGAAAGTGCATGCCTTGACTGTAGATTTCCGCTGACCGTCCTTTGGTCGTTCGCTTTGGCGCAAACGCAGCGCGCATTATCCTGCCGAGGCGGCATCGTCCTTAGTAGGAAAGCGACCACGGGCCGCCGGACCATCGAGCGCAAGGATCGGCAGCTCTTGACGATCAGAATTGAGGTGTTTTGCGCTGCCGCCCTCGACAGCCGGTCGCTCGACCTCCGACCATCAAAGCCGTGGTCGCGGCCAAGATTCTGGCAAAGGCAACAGCGGTAGGATGTGACTGGCACGCTCAGCTCCCGACTCCTGAAACCGAACTGCGTCCCCTTTTCTCGTCTCGCTACAATTTCGGATTTAAGCTACGATCCGCCGCTTTTTGAGACGATAAACACGCCGCTTGGAAGGGAATGCGCTTCCGATCGGAGGCGCAAGAAGCAGCTCCTGATGAGCTTTTGCTTCAACGTGGGCTGGCCCAGCCGGCAGACTACGGGCGTCTGCTGCTGAAACTCCTGCCGTAAATCGTCAGGGCGGCGCCCGTGCCTACGCAGCCTGTGTGTTAGGGGCGTATCGCAAGCTCGAACGGAGAATATTAACCATGACTCGCGTGCGACCTCGTTCCTCTCGTCGGCTGGCGCTCACGGCAACCTTCTGCTCGCTGATTGCCGCGTTGACGCTAGCCCCCTCGCGGCTCGTTGCGCAAAAGCCATCGGAAGCCCATGTGGCCAATGGCCACCTCAATGTTGGCGATCTTCTCGAGGTCCGAATGACAGGCGAGCTGGCAGAACAATATGCGCGGTGCATTGGAGGTCTCCAAGACAACAAAGCGCCTCGTGGCCTCGAGATCGAAACGTCCGCTATGGTCGCACAGAAGCTCGACGACGGACGAATTCGCCTCGAGCATTCATCACCTATTAGGCGTGGTGAGAATCAAGATCGACTTCTAACTATGACGGCAATCGTTGACCCAGCCAAGGTCAAAACGGATATCACGCCGAAAGGCACGCCGGTTTATCCCTCGCCCAATGCGGCTAAAAACGGAACGAAGCCTACGACCACAACATTCGACGTGAAGACCTTGCGATTGCAACTATCCGATCTCAAGGGGGTAAAACTTCGTACGTGGGCCCTCGCGGAAGAAATCGGCGACTGAGTGCAAAAGGGCAACATGGACGGACGAACCAATGTAATTGGTTACCGGTGATCTGGAATTCCAGGCCGCTATCGCTGTGCTGCTAGCGGGATTCTCGTCGTATAGCCTATATGGGCACGACGCGAGTTGAAAACCATCCGGATCAGGCGGTGCGTCCGACCTACGAGGAATTGTGGGAGGAAAACCGCCGGCTCAAGCGGCAGGTCGAGAAGCTAACGCGGCTAGTCGAGAAGTTGTCGCGCGAGGGTCGGCGGCAAGCGGCCCCGTTTCGCAAACAAGATCAGCCGCAGCGCAAGCCAAGCAAGCCGGGCCGCAAATCGGGGCGGCGCCATGGGCGGCACACACAGCGCGATGTTCCACCGCGGATCGATGAGAATTACGATGTGCCGCTGCCCGAACGGTGTCCGCACTGTGGCGAGCAGCACGTGAACGAGACGCATGTCGTAGTGCAGTATCAGACCGAGATCCCGCGCACCGTGATCTATCGGCAGTTTGACATTCATGTGGGCAGATGCAAGGGTTGCGGCCGGGCCGTCCAAGGCCGCCATGAATTGCAGACCTCCGCCGCTTGCGGCGCGGCGGCCAGCCAGCTTGGTCCCAACGTGCATGCCGCGTTCACGATTCTTAATAAGCAATTGGGCCTTTCCCATGGCAAGAGCGTCAGGCTGTTGACCACGCTCTTCGAGAAGTTTTCTCTCGCGCGTGCGACGAGCGTCCGCTCGATCCGGCGCACGGGCAAACGCTGTCAGGCGGCTTACCAGCAGCTCCGGCGGAACCTACGCGGCGCGTCAGAGGTCGCGCCTGACGAGACGGGATGGCGGGTTGCCGGCCGCAACGCCTGGTTGCACGCCTTCGTCAGTTCTCGCTCTACCTGCTATGTGATCGATCCAACCCGCGGCCACCGGCCCGCCGAGCAGTTGTTAGGGCTCGATTGGACGGGAACGCTGGTACATGATGGCTGGAGCGTTTACGACCGCTTCACCCGCGCCTGGCATCAACAATGTGTGCGTCACTTGCAACGGCGCTGCCAAGCACTACTGGAGTCGGCCGGACGCGGCGCTGCGAGATTCCCTCGCAACGTGCTCGCACTGATCGATCAGGCCTTTTCGTTGCGCCGGGCGTGGCGCGGACATCGACTCAGCCGCGACGTCTTGGCCGAAGAAGGTTTGGCTCTTAGCGCCCAATTGGAGCGTCTTGCAGCGGGACGCTTGACCTATGCGCCCAACCAACGGTTGGCCGCTCATCTTCTCAAGCATGCCATGCATTGGTTCTGGTTTTTGATTGACCCGACGATTGCGGCTACGAACCATCGCGCCGAACAGGCGATCCGCCCCGCCGTAGTCAACCGCAAGGTCTGGGGCGGCAACCGCACTTGGGCTGGAGCCGCCACGCAAAGCGTGCTGATGTCCGTATTGCAGACCTGCAAGCAACGCGCCTTAAACGCCTTCGACTTCCTTCTCGCGTCGCTCTGTCATCCTGAAGCCCAGCCTCTGCCAGCCTGACGCGGTAACCAATCACGAACCAATTTATTATGAGCCACGAACCCGATGAACGTGCGCTATGAAGGGATCACTCAGAACAGATCGCTGCGTCGCGAGCAGACCAGATGATACGCATTGCCTCTTCTTTCCGAACTCTAAAGAAGCGGTGAAGTGGATGCCTCGGTTCTAACGCGCCCTGGCTAGCGATTCACAGCGATCTGGACCGAGGGGTTTGGCGCGAACGCAGCGTGCGGCTTCGTCAACTGGCGGCATCGTCCTCAGCAGGAAAAGCCGTCGCACGCGCGACGCCTGCTCACTGCTCAGGCTAATTGGGGACTGCCGACCGTTTCGCCCGGACAGCTTGCTCCAACAGTTTCGACATGTCCGGATTGCCGTTCTTCCCTAGAACCATGGGAGTCTCCCCTTTGCCATCGGCAAGCGACGGGTCGGCCCCCGCGGCAAGCAACAGCCGGACGATGTCGAGGCGATTGTTCTGCACCGCATGGTGGAGAGGCGCGCGGCCATTGACGCCCTGCCAGTTTACATCGGCCCCGAGTTCCACGAGCGCCGAAACCGCCTCCGGCTTGCCGTTCCAGGCAATGTCGCACAAAGCAGTGTCCGAGTACTTGTCAACGGCGTCTACATCGAGCCCGCGCCGGGCGAGCAGTCGGATCAACTCCGGATCGCCGCCGCGAGCCGCTTCGTGAAGCATGGTGCATCCCTCATGTTCCACAACGTCCAACGGCGCCCCCGATTCAATCAGAAACAGTGACATCTCGCGGTAGCCTCGGCGCAGAGCGATGCCGAGCAACGTGGGCCATGACCCCGCATAGGCGTCTCGAAATC